>CAYFYD010000180.1:0-7998 GCA_964347195.1 uncultured Ectothiorhodospiraceae bacterium | reverse complement strand
GCGGCAGGGGATGCCACTACGGCGATGGTGGCGATGGTGGGCGTGGGGCGAATGTGCCCCCGGCCGACGGGCGCCTCGCGTCGAACGGCGGCGATGGCGGCAAGGGCTTCCCAGGAGAAACCCGGATTGTCGAGCTTGCCAATTTGTCTGCCGGTGACGAATTCGAGGTCAATATTGGTAGGGGTGGTGGTGGCGGTAGCGGCGGCAAAGGCTACGAGACCGGCGATACAGGTGTCACGGGAGCAAATGGATTTGCGCTCTTCATTCCGTTGCTTACGGTCAACGGAGACTGATGGTGCTTTCAGAACGGGCAAATGCCGGACACGCTGGCAGGCTGGACAGTCTGCCGGCGATCATGGACATGAACGTCTTGAACGTTCAAGGAGATGGTTGCCTTCGGATTGACGAGGGCTGCGACCCTCCAAGGGTAAGGTGGGACCCGAGTCGGCATGCCGGATTCAGCTTCCTCAGTCAGGAGGATGCCAAATTCGAAGAGACAGTCCGTTCTCTGGAAGCTTTCCAAGCTGAGACGGTTGCGTTAAGCGGACGAAGCAGCTCGGCGGATCATGCTTCCAGCCCTGAACGTCCCGGCGGCACGTCAGACTCTGGCCCCGATGAGGAAACGCAGCGTACGCGGACCAAGTACGACGCCTACATGGTGCGCATGAAGCTGCTCCGGGAGGAAGCTCGGCACGATGGCCATGCGCTGAATCTTGCCTCCGAGGTCGATTTCCGGCAGTTCATCCAGTCCGCGCCCCGAGTTCGGAAAGGCAACTTGGTGTTGATGGACAACGGAAACCTGAGAGCAATCTGGAAGGATGGACAGGGAGCGCGTCTAGGCTTGCAGTTCCTTGGCGGCAGGATGATACAGTACGTTATCTTCAAGCGGCGCACGCAGGGACAACAGATCTCGAGGGTTACGGGACGCGATACCTTCGAGGGATTGAAACGGCAGATCGATGCATTCGAGCTGCACTCGCTGCTCTGCGAATGAGGGGCGACGATCTGCCCGCGGGCGACCAGATCGTCCGCTACGTCAAGCCGAGCATGATCCAGGATGACGGGAGTCCGGACGGCTCGGACTTCCAGTTGCGTCCGAAGCGCCCGGATGAAACCGGATTGTCGGTCAATTGGCTCGATGTCTTCGGCCCAGGCAAGAGCCATCAACTGGCCGAAGTGCGACGCCTGTGCCGCCTGACGTTGAAGCCAAGGGGACGCTTTGCCGAAATGAACGTCGGCGCGGTCGAGCGCCGGGTGGCAGAGGAGCTGGATACTCTGCGCATAGCTCACGATCCACTCGAAGCGGAGGCAGGCTTCGAGCCCGATCCGTCGCACGCCGAAGTCATCGGCCTGCCGCCGAGCGAAACCGACCAGGCGATACTGGTCGGTGATCTGATCGCCGAATGCGTTGTCGCCATGCATCCGGCGGTCTTGGATGGCGGCGAGTGAGTCTGCGTCGAGCTCGACGTCCGGGGGGTACGGTTACTCGTGGTCACAGTCGAGATCGTCGTCTCGCAAGCCGCCCTCACCGTGACGCTGGTGAAGCTGCCATGAACCGAGAGCGCGGGCGGTAATGGTGTCCGGCGGGCTCGGGCGGCACTCGCGCCGCCCGGCCCGGTCAGGCTATCCGACCCACTTGATGTGCCGGTAGAGCACCGAGAGGTCCGGCAGGAAGTTCGGCTCGATGTTCGCGTTGTAGAGCGCGGCCTGCGGCTCGTGGGTGATCGGCACGAAGGCGGCCGATGCGTTCATCAGCTCGGTCATGCGCGCGTAGATCCGGTCGCGCTCGGCCGGATCGGTTTCGGCGATCCCCTGCTTGGCGAGCTCGCCGAACTCCGGGCTGCGCCAGCGCTGCCAGTTCCAGTAGCCGATCTGCTCGGGCGTGAACCAGGTCACGGTGGTATTGGGGTCGTTGCTCGAGGTCCACTGTTGCAGGATGAGCTGGAGGTCTTTCCAGTCGTCTCCCATCTCCTCCAGCCCCAGGTTCCAGTAGGTGCCGCCGTCGTAGCTCAGAATCTCGACCTCGATGCCGACCTCGGCGAGGTTGGCCTGGATGATCTCGGCCGACGCGCGCTGGTCGGGCGCGTTCATGATCGACATGGTGGTCCTGAAGCCATCGGCCATCCCCGCTTCCTCGAGCAGGGCGCGGGCCTTCGCCGGGTCGTAGGGCGTGGGCGCCAGGTCGCGCCAGCCCAGGACGCCGGGCGCGATCAGGCTGACCGCACGCGGGCCGGCGCCGAAATAGGCCGCCTCGATGATCGCTTCCTGGTCGATGGCGTAGTGCAGGGCCCGGCGTACCCTGATGTCGCCGTAGGGCGCGTGCTCGATGTTCATGCCGAGCCAGGAGAAGCCGGTGGTCGGGCGCACCTCGAGCCTGGTGTCGGGCGGCAGCTCGCCGTCCCGGTAGGCCGGAATCGAGCTCACCGCGATCGTCGTATAGTCGAGCTCTCCGGCGAGATAGGCGAGCTCCGCCGACTTGTCGTCGGTGATGGGAATCACCGTGATCTTGTCGAAGTCGACCGGATCGCCGTTCCATACCGGGCTTCGCTCGAGCACGGTGCGGTGTTCCGGCGTCCACTCGGTGACTTCGTACGGCCCGCTCGTCGCGGGCGGAACACCGGTGAAGATGCCGCCTTCGACCTTCTCCATCGCCTTCTTGCACAGGATCGGTCCCCCGAGCCAGGGCGCGGCGGAGGTGAACAGGGTCGCCATCGGGCCGCCGGTGACCAGCACCCCGTTCAGCTCGTCGATCACCTCGACGTGGCTGAAGCCGACCCACTCCGGCGACACCACCGCATCCTCCGCGAGAATGCGCTCGATGGAGAACTTGACGTCGTGCGCGCTCACGGTGCCGTAGCCATTGGTCCAGGGCCGGCCCTCGACCAGGCGGAAGCGCACGTGGGTTTCGTCGAGGTACTCGATCTCCTCGCACGCGGTGCCGAGCTCCCAGTCCCATCTCTTCCCCGGTTTGATCTCGACCAGCTTCTCGGTCGCCGCGGACAGGATGTCGTACTCGGCGCGGTTGACCATGCGATAGGGGTCGAGCGTCGCGATGTCGTAGCGCGAGCGCATCCGGAGGCTGCGGCCGGTGCTCGCACCGACCGGTCTCGGCAGGAGATTCGAGACTCCGGCGGCGGCCACTCCAGCGGCAGCACTGCCGAGAAGCCGGCGTCGAGTGAGCTTGCGGCGATGGGCAGGTGGGCCTGACATGTTGCTTCTCCTCTTGATGTAATACGGACGAAGCGCGGCGCAAGGTGAACCGCGCGTGATGTCTTGGGCTCGCGGCGTCAATCACCGCCGCGCGGCTTCAGCATGGAGCGTCACCGCGCCTGGCGCAAACCGGGGGGCGCCCGGGGACACACCGCCCCAGGCTCGCCTCGATGCCCGCGGCCATCGCGAGCAGGTCCCGATCGCGGTCCGCGCGGCCGGCGAGCTGCAGGCCGGCGGGCAGTTCGTCCTCGGCGAGGCCGCAGGGCAGAGTGATCGCGGGAATGCCGGAGACGCTGAAGGGCGTCGCGCAGACGCCCTCCAGCAGCATCGCTTCGTCGTTGGCCGCCGGCAGGTCGGCCGGCGCCGGCCAGGGCGCGGTCGGACACAGCAACCCGTCCAGTCGCGCTTCGTCCATCGCCCGGTGGAGCCGGGCCGCGAGCGAGGTGCGAAAGCGGCGCGCCTCGACGTAGGCGGTGGCACGCACCTCGGCGCCTCGCTCGATCTCCGCGAGGGTGGCCGGCGCATAGTCGGCGCGGTGCCGGTGGAGGCGCGGCTCGTGAATGACCAGGATCTCGGGCAGGAGGATGTCCATCATCGCGTCGTTGGCCCCGAGCACCTCCGGCAGCGCCGTGCGCACGATGCCGGCGCCGGCGGCCGCGACCGCATCGAGGGCGGCCTGGAACGCGGACGCGATCCCGGGGGACAGGCAAGCGTGCTCCGCGAGCTCGCGCACCACCCCGAAACGCCGGCCCGCCAGGGAGGCGGGCGACGGAAGCGAGGTCGTGCCGCCGCCCGACATCGCGAGGACCATGGCGGCGACACACCCGGTCGAGCGGCCGATCGCGCCGGCGTGGTCGAGGGTCCAGCAGGACGGGAACGCACCGCGCAAGTCGACCGAGCCGTAGCTCACTTTCATGCCCACCACCCCACAGAAGGCCGCGGGGATGCGCACGGATCCTCCGGCATCGGTGCCGACCGCGGCCGCGCACAGCCCGCCCGCGACCGCGGCGGCGGAACCGCCGCTGGTGGCCCCGGCGCTGCGGGAGGGGTCCCAGGGATTGCGCGCGTAGCCGAGATCGGGATGAAACGCCGCGTAGGCGAACTCATGGGTGCCGGATTTTCCGAGCACCACCGCGCCCGCCTCGCGCAGGGCGCCGGCGAGGGCGGCGTCCCGGGCGGCCGGGGCGGGGTCGCGGCCGCCGCTGCCGTAGCGGGTCGGCATGCCGGCGACGTCGATGATGTCCTTGATCGCGATCGGGACCCCGTGGAGCGGGCCGCGGTCCCGGCCCGCGGCAAGCTCGAGGTCGAGGCGCTCGGCCTCGGTGCGGGCCTGCTCGCCCGCGACGTGAACGAAGGCGTTGAGGCGGGCATCGAGTCGCTCGATGCGCTCGAGGCAGGCGTCTGCGAGCGCCCGGCACGAGACGGCGCCGGTGCGCAGCAACGCGGCCATCCGGTCCACCGGCGCGAAGGCCAGATCGTCCGGACTCATGGCCATCGACGACGGACCATTCGGGGTACCGGTATCGTTCGTGCGCACGTGCGCGCCAGGGTCCGACCCGGAGGCCTGCCCCGCCGATGAAGTCACCGGGGGTCGGCCCGCCTGGTCGCAGGGCGCGCCTCGGCCGGGGTCCGCGTCACTTCGCAGCCCGCGCGGCCCGCAGCCGGCGCCTACGCCGCTTCCATGTCCTGGGCGACGATCGCGACGTTGTCGCCGCGGCGGACGATTCCGGGCGGGCGCTTGGAGAGCAGGGTACCGCCGCGGGTGGCGTGCACCTTCCAGGGCAGCTTCTCGATGTGGTTGGGATAGTGCACCTGACCGATCTCGTCACCCTCCTCGCAAGCGTCGCCGAGCTCGAAGAAGGGCTCGAAGAGGCCGTCGTCGGGGGCCATCACGTAGCATGACCGGTCACTGAAGGTCATCAGGCGCGTAGGGGGACGCCCTTCATCCTCGGGGCGGAGGATCTCGCCCTCGATGAGCCCGAAGTGCTTGAGCAGGTTTCGGGCACCGTGGTAGGCGTAGCCGACGTTGGTCTTCGATACCGTGCCGCCCCCGCCGAGCTCGCTCTGGATGGTCATCACCCCGAGCGCCTCGCACATCGTTTCCAGGTTGCCGGCCGGATCGAGCTCGGTGGTGAGGAGCGCGACCGGCGCCCCGAACACCTTGATCGCCTCGAGGGTGCGGCGCTGGAGGTCTTCGTCGCGGCTGCGGATCATCTGCACGTAGGGTACGAAGGTGAGGGTGTTGCCCCCCGAGTGCAGGTCGACCTGCACGTCGCAGAGCGGCAGCAGCGCCGTGGTCACGTAGTGGGCGATCAGATGGGTGACGCTGCCGGCGGGGTCTCCCGGGAACACCCGGTTGAGGTTGAGGCCGTCGATGGGCGAGCAGCGTTTGCCGGCGAGGACCGCGGGCAGGTTGAGGCAGGGGGTGATGATGATCCGCCCCTGCACTTCGCCCGGATCGAGCTCCCGGGCGAGCTTCATCAGGGCCACCGGCCCCTCGAACTCGTCACCGTGGACCCCGCCCGAGAGATAGACGGTGGGGCCGGTGCCGTTCCTTATCACCGTGATCGGAACCGTCACCGTGCCGTAGGCCGACTCGTCGGTGGAGATCGGCACGCCGAGGAAGGAGACCTGCTTGCCGTTCCTGTCGTAGTCGACGGTGGTGACGACGCGCGATGCTTCCGCGCCGTGGGTGTCGCTGCTCATGTCGGTTCTCCCTCCAGTCGGGCAGTCCCGGGGGACCGGCCGGCGCCGCGGCTATACGTGGCCCGCCCGGCGTGGACGGCATTCACGGAAGCGGGTTCCTTCAGGGCTCTTCAAAGCTCGCGTTTCGGGGCTCGTTGACCGGAATGGATTCCCGCGGACCCTGTCCCCGACCCCGATCGGGGAGCGGGAATGACGGAAGGGGGGTGCGGGAATGACGGGCTCGGATGCCCGGACGAGCGCCCGACATCGACTTCTGAATGTTCCGGGGCTCGCCCGCCCCGCGCCGCCTCGCGGCGGGTGGGTCCGGGGCCGCCGCGGCCGCCCTCGCTTCCGGTGCAGGGCAGCCGCGGCCGCCCCCGCCTCCGGGGCGGGGCGGGGCGGGGCGGCGCGAGGCGGGGGCGGGCGTCATTCGCAGTGGATCCCGGCGAAGTCGAAGCGGTTGAGATCGACCTGCGGCTGGTAGTGGCATCCCTTGCGCACCGCCGCCACCACCGACGAGAAGGCGGGCGTCATGAGACCACCCTCCTCCGCCAGCATGCGCTGCGCGTCCTTGTAGAGCTCGCGCCGCGCGTCCGGGTCCACCGTCGCAAATGCCTTCGCGATCAGCGCGTCGAAGTCGTCCCGGTACCAGTGCGTCTCCGGCCACGAGGAGGACTTGAGATAGAACGGGAACACCAGCGCGGGCGGACGGTAGAACCAGTACGAGGCCCCGAAGGGCTTCTTGAGCGAGATCTCGTCGTAGTAGCTCGCCGACGGCGCGGTCACGATGTTGATGGTGATGCCCGCCGCGGCCGCCATCTCCTTGTAGGCCTGGACCATCGCGTTGAGGCCGGGGTAGAGGTCGGTCGCCCCGGTGTAGAGGTCCAGCGTGATGCCGTCCGGGTAGCCCGCTTCCGCCAGCAGCGTCTTCGCTTTCTCGATGTCCTGCGGGATCGGATCGGAGCGGTAGGCGTTGGGCGAGGTGGGCCGGATGGGGTTGTCGTTCATCGGAATCCCGTAGCCGAGCAGCGCGAGGTCGACGATCGCCTGGCGGTCCTGCACCAGCTTGAGCGCCTGGCGGAGCCGCAGGTCGTCGAAGGGCGGGGTGTCGACCATCATCCACAGGATGAGATAGACGCCCGCGTTCGTCTGCACCAGCTCGACCTCGGGGTTGTTGCCCAGCGTGGCGAGAGTCCCGGCGTCGGCGACGATGACCACGTCGACCTGTCCGCTCGCGATCGCGACGGAACGGGTGATCGGGTCGTCGATTCCCTGGAGCTCGATGCAATCGGAGACGGGAAGCCCCTCGCGCCAGTAGTCGGGGTTCCGGCGCAGGAAGGTGCGGGGCGAGTCGGGAGAGTAGTTCTCGATAGTGTAGGGGCCGGTGCCGTGGGAGCCACTGTCGAGCTGCTCGGTGGTCACGCCCTCCGGCACCATGAGCGAGTACTCGCCCGAGATCAGCAGCGGCAGCTCCGCGTTCGGCCGCTTCAGCGTGAACTGGACGGTGTGGGTGTCGATGGCCTGGACGCCCTCGTTGTCGAACACCTCGAGCTGGCCGGTGCCGGGCGACCCGGTGGCGGGATCCTTGATCCGACGGTAGGTGTAGACGACGTCGGCCGCGTCGAAGTCGCTGCCGTCGTGGAACTTGACCCCCTGGCGCAGGTGGAAGGTCCACACCGTGCCGTCCTCGTTCGCCTCCCACGACTCGGCGAGCCAGGGAAGGAGGTTGTAGTCGGGGTCGATCCAGATGAGGGGCTCGTAGACGCCCCAGATATGGAGGCTGTCCGCCTGCGAGTCCGCGTTGGCGGGATCGATCTTGTGCGGAATGCTCCAGTCGAAGCCGACCACCTTCGGGCATTCGGCGGCGAAAGCGGACAACGGACAGAGGCCGGCGATGACGGTGCCGGCGAGGATGGCGATCGTGCGTCTCACGGTTCTGACTCTCTCTCGGTGGGGACCCTTGCCCGGCGCACTCTAGCTCACCGGCCCTGCGCGTTGCCATCGCGCGGCCCGCGCCTCCAGAACTCTTCAGGCCCTGACTTTCGGGGTGGGACCGGTCATCCCGCTTTACAACCTCGGGCCGCTGCGATGGTGGTCGGTCGC
>CAYFYD010000179.1:0-8017 GCA_964347195.1 uncultured Ectothiorhodospiraceae bacterium | reverse complement strand
CGGACTCGAGAGACGTGTGCGGGCTCGCGGTACACAGGCGAAGCGCCGGGGGCGCTTCGTCTGGCTGAGCGGGCGAGCGAAGCACGGAATGCGTAGCGATAGCCAGGTAGTGGGAACCGTGTCGAAGTGGCTCGAGGGAGTACGCCCGTTCAACGCTTTGGTGTCCGCGTCCGCAACAGGAGCTCGCTGAGAGGTGTGCGCTAGGATCGCCCGTGGGAGCGAGGGGCGGCGCGAGGCGGCGGGTTGACGAAGGGGCCGAGGATCATCTCCGGGAAGTGGCGGCGGCGGCGCTTGCGCTTTCCCGGTCGGAGCGGGGCCCGGCCGACCCCGGACCGGGTGAAGGAGACCCTGTTCAACTGGCTCGGTCCGCGAGTGGACGGTGCGGTCTGCCTGGACCTCTTTGCCGGGAGCGGCAGCCTCGGCTTCGAGGCGGCGTCTCGCGGGGCCGCGAGCGTCACCATGGTGGAGGTCGACGGATCGCTCGTATCGTATCTGCGAGGCGAGATCGATCGCCTCGGCGCGGTCGGGATCGAAGTCGTGCGGGCAGACGCCCTGCGGTGGCTGCGCGGCGCAAGGGGCCGCTTCGATATCGTCTTCCTCGATCCCCCCTTCTCCACGCCGCTGCTCGAGCGCGCCTGCCGGAGCCTCGCCGCGGCCGCCTGTCTCTCCCCCGACGCGCTCGTCTACCTGGAGTGCGAGCGGACCCGAGCCGCTCCGCCCGTGCCGGAAGGGTTCGAGATCCTGCGGGCGGGGCGTGCGGGCGAGGTGCGCTATCATCTCGCGCGCCGGCGGCCCAGCCGCCCGCCGGACCACTGAATCCGGAGCAGCATGGAAGACGATGCCGACCATCGCGATCTATCCGGGCACCTTCGACCCGATCACCAACGGACACCAGGACCTCGTCCACCGGGCGGCACGGCTCTTCGACCACGTCATCGTGGCGGTGGCGGAGAGCAGCGCGAAGAACACCCGCTTCGACATCGAGTCCCGGGTGGAGTTTGCCCGCACCTCTCTGGCGGACCGCTCGAACGTCGAAGTGGAACGCTTCAGCGGTCTGCTCGTCGATTTCGCCCAGGCGCGGGGGGCGTCGGTGATCCTGCGCGGACTGCGCGCGATCTCCGACTTCGACTACGAGTTCCAGCTCGCCAGCATGAATCGCCGACTCGCTCCGGGGGTGGAGACGGTGTGCCTGACCTCCGACGAGCGATTCAGCTACATCTCGTCCAGTCTGGTGCGGGAGATCGCGACCCTCGGCGGGGACGTGAGCCCCTTCGTGCATCCCGCGGTGGAAGCCGCGCTGCGCGGGGAGCGCTGAAGGCAGTGCCGTGGAGTCACCGCCGGCCGGCGGTGCCCGCAGGAAAGCGCGGCGCTTCGCATCGGGAAGGCCGCCGGCCGCACCGCACTTGCGGAACTCAACTCCCGCGGCATGGCGCAGGCGGCCGGAAGCCCCCGCCCTGACACGACAGGACATGCGGCACCATCGGGAACCCCGGGGCTTGCCGGGATGAGGCGGGATTCGGCGAGACAGGACAGGAGGTTGCCTGCCGGTGCATCCGAAGACGAGGATGCTTCTTGTGCGCAGGTCCAGGCAGATGGAAGGAGCTGAAGGGCGGTGGCGCTCCGGATCACCGGCGAGTGCATCAACTGCGACGTGTGCGAGCCCGAGTGCCCGAACGAGGCGATCTCGATGGGTGAGGACTTCTACGTCATCGATCCGCAGCGGTGCACCGAGTGCGTCGGCCACTTCGACACGCCTCAGTGCGTCGAGGTGTGTCCGGTCGACTGCATTCCCGAGGACCCCGACCATCCGGAGACGAGCGACGAGCTATGGGCCAAGTACCGGCGGCTGGCGAGCGGGTGAGCACGAGGGAGTCCGTGCCTCGGGAGATCCGTGGAGCCGCACCGCCATCTTCCTCCCGAAGTGCCTCATCGCTCTGCGCATCCAGACCACGAAGTGACCACCATCCCCGCGCTGCGGCCTGCCTCGATCGGTCGCATTGAGTGCCAGAAATCTTGTCAATCATATGATATTACTCTTCTAATTTACTGTTTTAAAAGTGTTTGATATGTCAAAATACGTGTCAAATTGAATGCCAAATCGTAGACGAGAGTGGACTGGCGGCAGTTTCGCTTTGAGTATCGGCTCGATCTCCAAGAGCTGTTTCCTGCTCTGATCCGGATTGAAGCCTACAAGGAAGCGGCCCGCAATCTGGTGTTCCCCGCCCCCTGGAAAGCGCAACTGGACCGGCTGAACCGGGTCCGCGCCGTCCATGGGACGACGGCCATCGAAGGCAACCCACTTTCCGAAGCCGAGGTCCGCCAACAGATGGACTTGCTGGCTTCAGGTTCGGTGTCTCTTCAGGGTCAGTCCCGCGAGCAACGGCAGGTGAGGAACGCGAGCATGGCCCAGGACTGGGTCAGAGAACACTTTCCACCGCAGGGTCCCCCGATTCAGCGGTCGCACATTCTGCATATGCACCGGTTGATAACGGAGGGGTCCGACGAAACCGACAACGTTCCCGGGAAACTCCGCACCCATTCCGTCGTCGTCGGGACGAAAGCTCTGGGCGGCGTTCATCGAGGAGCCCCAGCGCAGGATCTCTCCCGCCTCATCGAGGAGTTCGAGCAATTCGTCGGCTCCCGGCGCTTCTTGGCACAGCATCCCGTTGTGAGAGCGATTCTCGCTCATTTCTTCCTCGTCACCATTCATCCGTTTGGCGACGGCAACGGAAGAGTGTCGAGGCTGGTGGAGGCCGGAATCCTCTTTCAAGGGGGATACAACGTTTTCGGATTCTACGGCCTGTCCAACTACTTCTATCGGAACGGGGATGAATACAAGCTGCTTCTGCAGCAGAGCCGGCGGGCACTACCATTCGACTTGAACGCGTTCGTGGCTTTTGGGCTCGAGGGATTTGCGACTGAGCTCAAGGGAATCAACAACTTCATAAAGACGAAGCTGAACCGAATCGTGTACCGGGACACCCTGGTCCGGGCATTCAATCAGCGGGAGGGCGTGCGCCGCCGCGTCATCAACCAACGCGAATACAGTCTCCTTCAGTTCTTGTTGCAGGAAACGGAGCCGACGGATCCTTTCGCCGACGAGGCGTCAAGGAAGATCGAGCTCTCGGACCTGCTCCAGTCTCAATACATTCGCGCCACCTACGGCAAGGTTACGTCCCGGACCTTCCATCGGGAGTTGATCAGGCTGACCGAAAAGGGATTCATCAGGTTCTCGCGCCAAGGCAGGGAGTGGATTGTCGAGCTCGACATCACCGCGATCGAGAGGTATTGAGAGATATCGCTCAGCGCTGGCAGCCGGGACAGTACCAAGTCGCGCGCTGGCCGATGCGGCGTTGGCGCAGGCGCGCCCGGCAGCGCTCGCAACGCTCGCCCGCGCGCCCGTAGACGCGAAGCCGCGGCCCGAAGCAGCCCGGGCGGCCGTCGGCGGCGGCGAAGTCGCGCAGCGTGGTGCCCCCCGCAACGATCGCCTCCTCGAGCACTTGGCGGATGCACTCGGCGAGGTGCCGGTAGCGTGCGCGGGAGATCCGGCCGGCGGAGCGCAGTGGGTGCACCCCCGCGAGGTGCAGGGCTTCGCAGGCGTAGATGTTGCCGATGCCCGCCACCACGCGGGCGTTCATGATGAAGTTCTTGACCGCCACCCGGCGCTTGCGGGCAAGGCGGTGAAGGTGGTCGCCGTCGAATCCCGCTTCCAGCGGCTCCGGGCCGAGTCGGCGCAGCAGCCGGTGGCGACGCGCGTCGCCCCGGCACCACAGCGCGGCCCCGAAGCGCCGGGGGTCGGTGAGGCGCAGACAGAGGTCGTCTTCGATGACGAGATCCAGGTGGTCGTGGGGGCCGGGGGGCTCGCCGGGGGGCACGAGGCGCAGGCGGCCGGACATCCCCAGGTGCAGGATCAGGGTGCCGGCGTCCGTCTCCAGGAGGAGGTACTTGGCTCGACGGGCAATGTCGTGCACACGCTGTCCCGGCAGGCGGGTCGTCACCTGGCGCGAGACCGGCCAGCGCAGGCGCCACTCGCGCACCTCGACCCGCGAGATCCGCCGGCCCCGCAGCCGGGGCGCGATGCCGCGGCGCGCGGTCTCGACCTCCGGGAGCTCCGGCATCAGAGAGCGCCCGCCGCCCGCCGTGCCAGTCGATCGATTGCCAGCACCGCGCCCGCCGCGAGCACGGCGAGGACGAGGCTCGCGAGGACGCCGCCGTCGAGGCTCTCCGGCCACACCGGAACGGAGCGGAGGGCGGGCAAGTGCTCGTCTGCCGGCCGCGGGACGGGCGCCCGGAAGGGCCAGATCGCGTACAGCGAGCCGAGCACGATCCCCGACATCAGGAGCATGGTGGGGCGGCGAAAGCGGCGCAGGCACCACACGAGGGCACGGCTGCCGAGCACGAGACCGCAGACGGCACCGAAGGTCAAGGGCACCAGCACCATGAGGTCGAGCCGGGCGACGGCCTCGAGGACGCGCGCGTACTGGTTGAGGACCAGCAGCACGAAGGCCCCGGAGACCCCGGGCAGGATCATCGCGCAGGCGGCGGCGGCGCCGCTCGCGAACAGGACGCGGGCGCTCGGCGGCAAGTCGAGCGGCACCGTCAGGGCCAGCGCCACGCCGGCGAGTCCGCCCCCGACGACCCAGACCGTATCCCGGAAGCGCCAGTCCGCCACTTGGCGGAGGAGCACCCAGAGCGACATCGCAATGAGGCCGAAGAAGACGCTGTACACGGGCCGGGGGTGGGAGACGAGCAGATCATGCAGCCCGATGACCCGGGTGAAGAAGGCCAGCGCGGCCGCGATACCGACTGCGAGCGAGAGGAGGAAGAGCGCGTCCACGTGACGGGCCGCGGTTGCGAGGCGGCCTCGTCCGACCAGGCGGAAGAGCTCGATGTCGAAGGCGCGCAGGGCTTCGAGCAGCCGCGGATAGATGCCGAGGAGCAGGGCCATGGTGCCGCCGCTCACCCCCGGCACGACATCCGCGGTGCCCATGCAGAAGCCTTTGCCGGCAACGAGCGCCGCCTGTTTCATCGTCCAGGGTGTTCGCGGTGCCGGCGATGTCACCACCGCTTCCGCGCGGTGCGTCGATTCCTCGTTGCTCACGTGAGTGAGCGTTCCGGTTCGCGTCCGGGCTTGCGTTTCGGTACTCGACGGACCAGACTCGATACCCGATGGGACGTGGCGGGGATCTCGAAGGAGCGAGATATGGATGACAGCACCATTGCCATCATCGTTTCCGTGGTGGCGGTCGGCGCCGCGGTCGGGATCGGGCTCGCCACGCTCATCCTCACCAGCTCAGGCCGCTTGGCCGAGTGCTTGACGGCAATCGACGCACGCCTGACCACGGTCGAGAAGGAGACCGCCCGTCTGTCCGGGCTTCTCGAAGGGCTCGGGTTGACCGGACGGATCCGGGGCGAAGCGAAGGCGGGCGCCCCCGACTGATCTCGCGGGGCCGCCCGCGACATTCGGTTTGCGCGGCGCCGGCTGCGACGAGATCGCTCATGAGCCCGGCGCCGCGCCGAGCTCGTGCACGGCATCGACCAGGGCCGCGACCCGGGCGGGGTCCATGCCCGGCTGGAGCCCGTGCCCGAGGTTGAACACGTGCCCCGGCCCCGGGCCGTAGGCTTCGAGAAGCTGCTCTACTCGCTCGCGGATGGTGGTGGGGGAGGCGTACAACACACAAGGGTCGAGATTGCCCTGCAGCGCGACCCGGTCGCCGACCTCGCGCCGCGCGCGGGCGATGTCCACCGTCCAGTCGATGCCGAGCGCGTCGCAGCCGGTGGCCGCGAGCTCGGGCAGCCGTTGTCCGCCTCCTCGTCCGAACAGAATGATGGGGGTGTCCACCTCCTCCCCGAGGCCGCGCACGATGCGTTCGAGGTAGGCGAGAGAAAAGGTCCGGTACTCCTCGGGGGCGAGCACCGATCCCCAGGTGTCGAAGACCATGAGCGCGTCCGCTCCCGCCTCGACCTGCGCGCGCAGACAGCTCTGCACCGAGTCGGCCAGCACCCCGAGGAGGCGGTGGGCGGCCCGGGGCTCCTCGTACAGCAGCCCCTTGGCGCGCGCGAAGTGCGTCGACGATCCGCCTTCAACCATGTAGGTGGCGAGCGTCCACGGACTGCCGGCGAAGCCGATCAAGGGCATCCGGCCGCCGAGCTCCGAGTGCAGGAGACGTACCGCGTCCATCACGTAACGCAGCTCCCCGCCGGGGTCCGGAGGGGAGAGCCGCTCGATGTCGCGGGGACTTCTCACCGGCCGCTCGAAACGGGGACCTTCCCCCTCGGCGAAGTACAGGCCGAGCCCCATCGCATGCGGTATGGTCAGGATGTCCGAGAACAGGATCGCCGCATCGAGGCGGAAGCGGCGCAAGGGCTGCAACGCGACCTCGCAGGCGAGCTCCGGCGTGGTGCACAGATCGAGGAAGCTGCCGGCCTCGGCGCGCGTCTTCCGGTACTCGGGAAGGTAGCGCCCGGCTTGGCGCATCAACCACACCGGGGTTCGGTCCACTGCTTCGCGGGCGAGCGCCCGCAGCAGGCGATGACCCCGGCGCCTGGTCGTCGGCTCAGGCACTCTCGGGACGCTCTGGCGATTCAGGCGCCACCGCGGCTGCGATCCGGGCCCGGATTCCGCGGCGCCGCGACCTGCCCGCCCCTCCGTCGAGCCGTCGAGTGCCTCGCAGGTTGGCGAGCACCCGGGCCGCGATCCGGTGAATCCGTCCGGGACGGCCATCGCTCGCATTGTGGATTGAACTCAGCATCTTTTCCGTGAAAGGGCTGTCCCCCCGCAGTCCGGCCGCGCACAAGCGGGTGTGGACGTAGTCGTCGCACTCGGCACGGGTGAGGGGCGGGATATCGATCATGAGGAGGGGGGCGGCCTGCCCGCTCGGATCTTCGGGCGCGGGCTCACGTACCGCGATGAAGCGCAGCCGGGACGACTGGCGGCGCACGAGAAGCGCATCGAGGTCGGCAAGCGTCCCCGCACTGCGGCCACCGGCGTCGTCGATGGCGATCAGCGCCGTCCGGTCGAGGCCGGGAGGACGCTCGAGTCGCGCTTCGAGCCGATCGAAGACAGCGTCCACGGAATCGTCCTCGCCGATGGAGAGGTCGAATGCATCCCCGATACCGCCGAGAAAGGATGCCCGATCGAGTCCCGAAGCCCCCGAAATCCTGGCGACCTGCCACTGCGGGCCGAAGTCTCCGAGTGCCTGCTCGAGCAGGGTGGTCTTTCCCGACCCCGCGGGTGCGGCGATGCACACCGGCCGTGTGCCATCGTGCGCGGCGCGGTGGACCTGGTCGAGGCGTCCGCGCAGGGCCGGAGTCGAGACGAAGTACCCATCGACCGAATCGATGGGGAAAGGGTCGATCTCCAGATAGAACCTGTTTCCGGCCCGCATTGCTCCAGCTAAGCTCCTGTTGCGGACGCCGATTCGCTCGCGGTGAACGGGTGTACTCCCTCGAGCCACTTCGACATGGTTACCACCCTGAGCTTGCTGTGTAACAGAGCTGGACTCTGGGCACAGGGGACGGTCGGACGGCGGGATGCGGTCCGAGGGTGGAGGATGACGCGCCGATGCGGCGAAGGTGGGCGGTGTGGGCTGCCCCGCATGAGTGGCCCGGCGCCAGCTTCTCCGCGCACTGGCGTCCGGTACATCTTACATCACCGGCGGGGTGTGCGGGCTGCCCCGATCATGGCAGTTTTGCCGTGAAAACAGACTCGGGACGGGCGATGTACCGCGCCCCCGGGAGAAGCGCCTTCACGACGCCGGACCTTTTCATGCGACGGGGTGGCCGGCTCGTCCATGCGGGTTCGGGATTCGTTGGCCGAAACGGATTCCCGCCCCCGATCGGGGGCGAGGGCAGGCTTTCGCGGGAATGGCGGTTTCGGGGGGGAACGACCGAGATGGATTTCCGTTCATCAAGGGAATGACATCATCTGTGCAAGACACCTCACTCCCCACGGTAGCCACCAACCCCTCCTTACCCGTCATTCCCGCGAAAGCCACCAACCCCTCTTTACCCGTCA
>CAYFYD010000178.1:0-8023 GCA_964347195.1 uncultured Ectothiorhodospiraceae bacterium | reverse complement strand
TGCTCCATCGGGGTTCAGTTCAGGGGACCTTTCACCCCCGTCGGCCGGCACGGTACACCAATGTGCATCGATCCCACCCGCATGGGGTGATCCGACGGATTCCCGCGCGTCCGGGGAACGGTGGTGGTGGGTCGAGCCGTTCATTGCCACGAGCGCCGGAAGCGTCATTCCCTCGATGGGCGGACATCCGCGAGCGACATGGGGCCAAGGGTGAACCCATGAGATCAGCCCGGCCAGGGCAGATCGGTCCGTGGGCGTCCTCGATCGCCGCCGGACAGCGTAGCTCCTTGATGCAGAGTCTCTTTCTTCGCTGGGCGACGACTTCGCCCGAGACGCTCGGCGATCGACCTGACTCCTCGAGCTCTTTGGACACGGGCAAGAGAACTGATCAGCCCTGTCAGCCCGGCGCGCGCTTCTTCCGGCGGGGACGCAGGAGATGGTAGTGGGTGGCGTCGTAGAGTGCGCTCTCATCGAAGCCGCGCGCGCCGAGCACCCGGCCGACGAGAATGAGCGCAGTACGCCGCAGGCGAAGGGGACGGGCCTTCTCCGCAAGGTCGCTCAAGGTCCCGGTGACGATGCGCTGGTCGGGCCAGCTCGCGCGGTGCACGACCGCGGCCGGGCAGTCTGCACCATAGACGGGGGCGAGCGTCTCGCACACTGCGCGCAGGCTCCGGATCGAGAGGTGGATGGCGAGCGTCGCCCCGCTGCGGCCCAGCGCCGCGAGCTCCTCGCCCCCCGGCATCGGCGAGCTCCGGGTGCGGGTGCGGGTGAGGATCACGGTCTGGCTCACCCCGGGCAGGGTGAGCTCCTGCCGGAGCGCGGCGGCGGCGGCGGCGTAGGCGGGCACGCCGGGAGTGATGTCGAAGGGGATCCCGAGCGCGTCCAGGCGCCGCATCTGCTCTCCGATCGCCCCGTAGAGGGAGGGGTCGCCGGAGTGCACCCGGGCCACGTCTTCCCCGCGGGCGTGCGCCGCACGCATCTCCTCGACGATCTCGTCCAGCGTCATCGGGGCGGTATCGAGGACCCGGGCGCCCTCGGGCGCACACGCGACCACCTCGCGGGGGACGAGGGAGCCCGCGAAGAGCACCACCGGCGACGACGCGATGAGGCGCCGGCCGCGCACCGTGACGAGCTCCGGATCGCCGGGGCCGGCGCCGATGAAGTGAACGCTCACTTTCGACTATTCCACGGCACCGTGCACGTAGCTGTTCGGGACGATGGAGCCGAAAAAAGCCGGAATCTGCCGAAAACCAATGGCATCCGGGAACAAGCCGCCGGCGAGCCGGTCCCGCCTACCAGGAAACGCTCAGGTACAACCTCGCGGCAAACACGGCGAAACCTGCTCCGGCGACAAGGGCCGCGATAACGCCGCCCAACACCCAAACCTCGAGCTTCTGGATGTCCTCCTTGGTGGCGAGGTAGTCCATACGGGTCTCCAGCGCCGCCAAACGTGCCTCTGTACTGCCGCCACCGCCGCTTCCCCCGGAAGCGGTTGGCGGATCGGGCTCCGCCCGAATGGGGTGGACTTTGGCCACAGTGTGCTTCTAGACCTCCAGCCACTCCCAAAGCGATGTCGGCGCGTAACCTGAGTAGGTCCCGTTCAGCTTGAAGACGGCACCGGTGGCCCCCTCGACCCGCCTCTCGCCCTTGAGTCCGATGTCCGTGGCGATTCTCTCCGAGATGTCGTCGCTGCGCACCAGATAGACGGTGTGGTTCATCCGATAGTGCTTCGGGTGGTGCTGGTTGATCCGCTCGGCGATGCCATCGCTGGGCGCGGTCAGTACGATGGCGTGCGGGAACATGGCGTCGGCTCTCTTGTTGGAGTAGTGATTCTATCGGCCGGATTCACCTTGCGGGAGCTTATCAAGGATCAGGAAAACAGCGCCGCCTCGTGACACGCTCAGGCGCTTGGCGCATGGAGGGCGACTCACCCGCTTGGCACGCGGCGCGCCTGCGTTGCGATGAAGACTCGCCGCTCTCAGGTCAGCGCCAACCATTCTTTCCGGAAACCGTCCGCACTCCGTAGCCCCGCGGGGTGTAGGCGCGGGCGGTGGCGCCGTGGCGGAAGGTGCGGGTGGCGGAAGAGCCGACGATGAGCGTCGTCGTCATGTCGATGCCGGCCGGGTCGAGGCGGCCGAGCGGCACCAGCGCGACCCGCTCGCCCTCCCGCCCGAGGTTGTGTGCGACCACGACCGGCGTCTCCGGCGCCCGGTGGGCGCGCAGGATCCCGAGCGCGCGCTCGAAGGTCTCGCACCGGGCCGCGGACACCGGGTTGTAGAGCGCGATCACGAAGTCGGCGGCGGCGGCGGCGGCGAGACGCGCCTCGATCGCGGTGCGCGGGGTGAGCAGGTCGGAGAGCGACACCGCGCAGAAATCGTGGCCGATGGGCGCGCCGGCGCGGGCCGCCGCGGCCTGAAGCGCCGACACCCCGGGCAGGACCCGGAGCGCGACCCGGCCCCAGGCCGGGTCCGGCGCGGCGTCCAGCATCTCCATGACGAGCGAGGCCATCGCGTACACGCCGGGGTCGCCGGAGCACACCAGCGCGACCCGCTCGCCCCCCGCCGCGAGGCGGATCGCCTTCTCCACCCGGACCCGCTCCTCGCCCAGGTCGTAGGCGTGCAGGCGCTGGGCGCGCAGCAGACCGGCGACGAGATCGAGATAGCGCCGGTACCCGACGACATGGTCCGCGTCCTCGACCGCGGCGCGCGCGTCCGGGGTCAGGGTGCCGGCGTCGCCCGGGCCGATGCCCGCCACCCACAGCTCCCCGCGGGCGGTGCCGAGAGAGGCGGGGTCGAGGGGGGCCGGCGCCCGCGCGATCGCGCAGGTCGCGCGGGCGGACTTCGTCTTCTCCACGATCAGCTCGCCGCGGGGACCCGCCGCGGCGAGGGCCGCCCCCTCCGCCACGCCGTGACAGCCGACCGCCCGGTACACGCGCTCCGAGGGGTTGCGCAGGCGCCCCGCTTCCGCCTCCAGCACGGCGGCGCCGAAGAAGCGCGCGGGAACCCCGAGCGCCCCGGCGAGCGCGTGGATGCCGGCTTCGTCGGCCTTGAGGTCGATGGAGAACACGCCGGCCACCGCTTCCGGGGCGAGGCCGGCCCCGTCCAGGCAGGCGTAGGCGAGCGCTGCGATCTCCTCGGGGGACGTGCCGCGCTCGCAGCCGATGCCGAGCGCGAGCCGGCGGGGATGGTAGACGAGGGTCTCGGGCGACCCCGCGACCTTCCTGTCGTCCACCCGGATCGCGAGCGCGCCCCCGTCGTCGGCCGGCAGACCGCTCCCCTCGAGCCACGGAACGCCGGCGGGGAGGCGCACCCGCGCCCCGTGCAGGAGGGCGGCGACGAAGGGCTTGCAATGCTCGGGGTTCGCGAGCGTCCATCCCTCGGGCGGGCAGTCGAGCGCGACGCCGAAGCGCCGGTCTCCGGCGGTGGTGACGGCGACCTGGCCCCCGAGCGCGGTCGCGATCCGGCGCGCGAGCGCGACCCCGCCCCGGTGCGCCCCGAGGAGGGGCACCGCGAAGGCGCCGTCTTCGGAGACCGCGACCACCGGCGGCTCCCGGCGCTTGTCGGCGAGGGCCGGGGCGAGCGCCCGCACCAGGATTCCCGCTGCGCACACCCCGGCGACGGGGCGGCCCGCTTCGAAGAGCGCGCGCAGGTGCCGCGCGGTCCCGGTGAAGAAGCGGTCCGCGCCGCCGACCCGCCCGCGCAGTCCGTGCACCTCGGCGTCGCCGAGCGCGGTGGCGATCCGGCGCGCGAGCGCGCCCGCCTCTGCGCTCAAGGCCACCACGGCGACGCGGGCTCTTACTGCCATGCCGACCCCCGCCGGTGCACCAGCACCATCGAGAAGTAGGGCGCGCGCGCGCCGCCGGCTTGCGCGAGCGGCAGGCAGCGCTCGCTCTCCATGGTGGCGTGCTCGATGTAGTGGGCGCCGGCCGCGAGGCCGAGGGAGTCGAGCACCGCGCGGACCTTCGGCAGGTGCCGCCCCACCTTGATGATCGCCGCCGCGTCCACCGTGGAGAGCCGGGTGCGGAGCTCCGGCTCCCCGAGCGTCGCCGGCAGCACCGCGAGGACGTCGTTGCGGGTGGCGAGCGGCGCGCCCGCGCGCGCGGCACACGCGGTCAGCGAGGACACCCCCGGGATCACCCGGGCGGGGTAGCGCCCGGTCATACGCTGGAAGAGAAAGGAGAAGGAGCCGTAGAAGAAGGGATCGCCCTCGCAGAGGCAGGCCACGTCGCGGCCGGCGTCGAGGTGCGCGCCGATCTCCCGCGCGGCCCGGTCGTAGACCTTCTGGGCGGGAAAGCGCGCGGCCACGATCGGCATCCGGATCGCGATCTCGACCTTGGCGGCTCCCGCGAGATGGGGGGCGACGATCGCGCGGGCGAGGCTCTCTCCCGTCTCCGGGGCCGGATAGGCGATCACCGGGGCCGCCCGCAGCGCCGCGAGCCCCTTCACGGTGATGAGATCGGGGTCCCCGGGACCGACCCCGATCCCGACCAGCGCTCCGGTGGCGCTCACCGCTTGCGCACCGCGAGCTCCGTCACCGGGTACGCGGGCCGGAAGGCGCGGTAGCGGCCGATGGGGACGGCGTGGGACACTGCGATCCGGGAGAGGTCCCCCCCGAAGGCCGCGCGGGCGTCGAGCAGCGCCCGCTCGCCCTCCACGCTCACCGCGTGGGCCACGAGGCGCCCGCCCGCGGGCAGCACCGACCAGCACGCATCGAGGAGGCCGGCGGTGGCGAGACCGCCGCCCACGAAGAGCGCGTCGGGCGGTCCGTCGAGGCCGGCGAAGGCGGCCGGTGCCTCGCCCTCGACGATGCGCAGGCCGGCTGCCCCGAGGCGCTCGGCGTTCCGCTCGATGAGAGCACGGCGGGCGGGGCGGCGTTCGATCGCGAGCGCGCGGGTGCCGGGCGCGGCGCGCAGCCACTCGATGGCGACGGAGCCGCAGCCAGCGCCGACGTCCCAGAGGAGCTGCCCGGGAAAGGGCACGAGCGCGGCGAGCGCGGCCGCGCGCGGCACCCGCTTGGTGAGCTGCCCGTCGTGCTCGAAGGCGTCGTCCGGCAGGCCGGGGACGCGGCCGAGGAGCGGCGCGTCGGGGTCGGCGGTGCACTCGACCGCGACGGTGTTGAAGTCGTGCACGCCGGGAAGCGCGAAGCCGCGGGCGAATGCCTCGCGGACGCGTTCCGCCGGGCCGCCCATGCGCTCGAGCACCACGACGCGGCTGTCGCCGTAGCCGGCCTCGCGGAGCATCCCCGCGATCCGGGCCGGCGTCCGGGCGTCGTGGCTGAGCGCGAGCACCCGGGCGCCGGGCCGCACCGCGGCGCGGAAGCTCGCGAGCGGACGCCCGTGCAGCGAGAGGGTCTCCACTGAAGGCAGGCTCCAGCCGAGGCGCGCGCAGGCGAGGCTGAACGCGGAGGGGGCGGGGTGGACGCGCATCTCGTCGAGCGGAACGTGGCGGGCGATGAGGGTGCCGACGCCGTAGCAGAAGGGATCGCCGGTCGCGAGCACACAGACCCGCCGTCTCCGCCGGGCGTGGAGCACTTCCTCGAGCGCGCTGAAGGGGCGCGGCCACTCCAGGCGCTCGCGCCCGTCCGGAGGGACCATGGCGAGATGGCGCGCCCCCCCGACCAGCGTCTCGGCTGCGTCGAGCGCGGCGCGCGCGGCCGCGCCGAGACCGGCGACCCCCTCCTCGCCGATCCCGACGATCGAGAGCCAGACCCTCACCGCACGCCGCCCGCGAGCGCGTTGACCGCCGCGGCCGCCGCCGCGCTGCCCCCGCGGCGGCCGTGCAGGGTGAGGAAGGGGGGCAGGCCGAGCGTCTCCGCGAGCGCGCGCTTGGACTCCGCCGCCCCGACGAAGCCGACCGGAAAGGCGAGGATCGCCGCCGGAAGCGGCGCGCCCGCCTCCCCGAGGACCTCGAGGAGCCGGAAGAGCGCGGTGGGCGCGTTGCCGATGGCGACCACCGCGCCTTCGAGATGGGGGCGCCAGAGATCGACGGCGGCGGCGGAGCGGGTGGTCCCCGCCCGGCGCGCGCGCGCCGCGGCCTCCGCCTCGCCCACGAAGCAGCGCACCGCGTTCGCCGCGGGCAGGCGAGCACGGATCACCCCCCGCGCGACCATCCCGCAGTCCGCGAGCACCGGCCGGCCGCGGGCGAGAGCGGCCCGTCCCGCCGCGGCGGGGTCGCCCCGCCAGTCGAGGTCCCGGGCGAGCTCGGGGGCCCCGCAGGCATGGACGATGCGAAGCGCCACCCCGTGCAGCGCCGCGGGCAGGCGGGAGAGGTCGGTCTCGGACCGGGCGATCGCGAAGGAACGCCGGTAGATCTCGTCAGGATCCCGGAGGTAGTCGAGCGTGCTCATCGACGCCTGGGCAGGACTTCCCATGACCCCGTGTTGGTCGTGGACTGTCGATTCCACGGAGCTTGCCAGCGCACATCAGTCTCTCGTCGGGTTCCGCTTCCGCGTGAACGATGGAGAATCGGCGTCCGGTCGAGTCTGCGTCATTCCCCTGCCGCGCGGGAATCCATTGGCGCAGCGACGGCGCCCCCCTGACCCGAAGACGAACCATTCTCCATGCGCCGGAGCGGGCGGGCAGGAATCCCCGGCGGCGCC
Source organism: uncultured Ectothiorhodospiraceae bacterium (assembly GCA_964347195.1). Taxonomy (GTDB): domain Bacteria; phylum Pseudomonadota; class Gammaproteobacteria; order HK1; family HK1; genus JAJEAD01. The sequence goes on along the minus strand of CAYFYD010000178.1, from coordinate 1,426 downwards.
CTCACTCCTCGCTCCGCTCCAGCGTTTTCGGACCGAGGGGATGTCCGGCGTGCGGATAGGGATGGTGGTGTCCGTGTGCGCGGCCGGGGTGGTGGCCGTGCTCGTGACCGTGTCCATCGTGGTGCTGCCCGTGAGGGTGCGGGTGCTCGCGGGAGTGTGCGTCGTCATGCCCCTCGGGATGGCGGCCGCGCTCCTGACCTTTCGCGGGGCCGCTGCCGATCCCCTCCACGTGGTGATGGTGGCTCTCCTGGGGCAGGCCCTTCTCGGCTTCGAAGCCGAGGATCCGCTCGCGGTACTTGCAGAGCTTGCAGTTCATCAGGTTCGCACCGTGCAGGGTCTCCTCGACCCGCTCCGCGAAGGCGTCGAGCACCGCGGGATGGTCGTTGAGGTAGGGCGCCTTGACGAACTCGATCCCGGGATGCCGGGCCGCGACCCGCTCGGTGTGCGCATAGATGCGCTTGACGAGCACCCCGGTGAACAGGAACCAGGGGAACACGACGATGCGGCGGTAGCCGAGCTTCGCGGCGTGGAGGAGCGCGGGCTCGACGAGGGGAAAGGTCACCCCGGAGTAGGCGGTCTCGCCCCAGCCGAAGCCGAAACCTTCCCACAGCATGCGCATCACCTTGGCGACGTTGCCGTTCGCGTCGGGGTCGGAGGCGCCGCGCCCGACCACGACCAGCATCGTCTCGTGGAGCGGGACGCGGTCGCCGGCCGCAGCGAGCGCCTCGCGGATCCGGTCGCCCGCCGCGCGCAGGAGCTTGTCGTCCACGCCGAGCTCGCGGGCATAGCGGATCTCCATGCCCGGATGCTGCGCCTCGAAGGTGTTCAGCACCGAGGGGATGTCGTTCTTGGCGTGACCCGCCGCGAAGAGCATCCCCGGGACCGCGAGGCAGAGATCGTTGCCGCGGGCGTGGAGCCGGCCCAGGCCCTCGCCGATCACGGGGGTCGCGAACTCGAGGAAGCCGCTCTCGACATCGTAGCGCGGGAGGCGCGCGCGGATCCCCTCGGCCACCGACTGAAACTCCGCGATCGCTTCCCGGTCGCGGCTTCCGTGACCGCACACCATCACCCCGGTCTTGCGCATCGTCTCCGCCTCCAGGACCGTTCAGAAGTCGAGTTGCGGGGTTCGAAACACTGGAATCAGAGATGGATTCCCGCTTCCGCGGGAATGACGACTATGGGATGGACTCCCGCTCCCCGATCGGGGCCGGGGACGAGCTTCGCGGGAATGGCGAGGAGTGGCGTCCTGCACATTGTCCGTCCTTCCCGCACCCCCTCCCGTCCTTCCCGCGCAAAGCCTGCCCCCGGCGAAAGCGGGGGACTGCCCCCGGCGAAAGCGGGGGACTGCCCCCGGCGAAAGCGGGGGCGGGAATCCATTGCGGTCAACGAATCCCGAAGCTCGGAGTCTGAAGCCGTCATGCCGACT
>CAYFYD010000177.1:0-8033 GCA_964347195.1 uncultured Ectothiorhodospiraceae bacterium | reverse complement strand
CGTCATTCCCGCGGAAGCGGGAATCCATTTCGGTCAACGCCCCCCGAAGCTCGAGTCTTGGGGAGTCCTGGCCCGGCCCGGCGGTGACGGGCGCGACGGCGAGCCCGCAAGGGTCCGTCCTCGAGCGACGCGGCCCTGCCTCGGCCCCGGTCTGAGGAAGGAGCACGCATTGGGGAAGCCCGACCGCTCCGCCGACTGGCGTCCGAGCGCCGCGATCGACGTGCTCCGCCAGCGCGCGGCTTTCGTCGATCGGATACGCGCCTTCTTTCGAGCCCGGGGGGTGCTGGAAGTGGAGACCCCGGTGCTCGCGCGCGCCACCACCCCCGAATCGCAGCTCGAGAGCTTCGAGGTCCGTGCGCCGGCCGACGGACGCGTCGCGAGATGGCTGCAAACCTCACCCGAGTTCGCGATGAAACGACTGCTCTGCGCGGACAGCGGTCCGATCTTTCAGATCACCAAGGCGTTTCGTGCCGGAGAGGAGGGGCGTCTCCACAACCCGGAGTTCTCCATCCTGGAGTGGTATCGCCCCGGGTTCTCCTGCGAATCGCTCATCGCGGAGGTCGAAGTCCTGCTCGCCGAGCTGCTCGGCCGCACCGGGCCCCGCCGCCTGACCTACCGCGAGGCGTTTCGGCGTTTCGCGAAGCTGGATCCGCGCGAGGCCGGTCTGAGCACGCTGCGCGAGCGATGCGCTGCCCGGGGGTGGCGCGAGGCGAGTGAAGCGGAACGGGATGCCTGCCTCGATTTCCTCCTCGACCGCGCGGTGCAGGGCCGGCTTGGGCGTGGAGTCGTGACCCTGTTCGATTTCCCCGCTTCGCAGAGCTCGGGCGCTCGCCTCAAACCCGGCGACCCGAGCGTCGCCGAACGCTTCGAGGTCTTCGTCGACGGGGTGGAAGTGGGCAATGGCTATCGGGAGCTCACCGACGCGAGCGAGCAACTGGAACGCTTCGAGCGGGACCGGCAGAGTCGCCGGGAACGGGGTCTGCCGGACACCCCGATCGACCACCGCCTGATCGCGGCGCTGCGAGAAGGGATGCCGGAGTGCTCCGGAGTCGCCCTCGGGTTGGACCGCCTGGTGATGATCGCCACCGGCCGGACCCGGATCGAAGAGGTCCTGAGCTTCCCGTTCGCCGCCGCTTGAGCCGAAGGGGCCGCGATTCCAGGACACCGTCCCCGTGAGGTGTTCCGTCCCTGGCGAGGCCGGCGTCTCGGCCGGCGGTCCTTCTCGGGCGGTGAAGCCGTCGTCCACGAAGAGGATCCAATCCACGTCTCGAGTGGTCCCGGTGGTTCGGACAGTCCGAATGTCGTCGGGCCCGGGCGTGCCGCCATGGCCGACGGATTGCCGCCCATTGACGCGCGAGGGCCTGAAGTGGACGATGGCGGGGCGTTCTCCTCCCGCGTACGGCTGCGGCAGGGGAAGCGGGGGACCGTCTCTGTCCGGGCCTGCAACCCATTCGCTACGGCGAGTGGCAGGCCGAGAACGCGGAGGAGGCAGGGGCGGCCTCCGTCCGGGCTTGCCGCCGCACCAGGGAAAAAACGAAGACTTTCAATGGATTGGCACTGCAACCGAGCCACCTCGGGCACTTTGCCGAATGGGCGGCGGCAGGTTTTCGTCCCTCGGCGGATCCACGCCCTTCGCCGAGGGGCATCGCAGCCGTCAGGCCGGCATTCCAGCGCGAGGCCCTTCCTCCCGGACGGGAGAACGGAAGTTCGAGCGGCCGGTGCCCGGTTCTGGTGAGCCCTGAGACTCGAGGCAACGAGAGCGACGACCGTGGAATCTCTGATCACCCTCATCATCCTCGCGATCATCGTCATCGCGATCCTCTACATCATCTCGATCTGGGTGTACAAGCGTGCGCCCGCGAACATGGGGTTCATCCGCACCGGCTTCCTCGGCACCAAGGTGTGTCTGGGCCGGGGCGCAATGGTGCTGCCGGTGTTCCACGAGGTGACCTGGGTGTCGCTCGAGACCATCAAGCTCATCGTGAGCCGGTCCCGGGACCAGGCGGTGCTCACCTCCGACAAGATCCGCATCGACGTGGTCGCGGAGCTCTATGCCCACGTCGGGCGGAGCGAGGACGACCTGCTCGCGGCCGCGCGCAGCCTCGGCGAACGCACCTTCGATTCGGAGAAGGTGCGAAGCCTGCTCGAGGCCAAGATCGTGAGCGCGCTGCGGAGCTACGCCGCGACCAAGACCCTGAGCGAGCTGCACGAGAACCGCGAGGGCTTCGCCAGGGCCGTCCAGTCGAGTGTGGTCGAGAGCTTTCACGCCAACGGCCTCACCCTCGAGGAGGTCACCATCGTCACGCTCGAGCAGAGCTCGAAGGAGTTCTTCGACGCGAACAATGTCTTCGACGCGGAGGGTCTCAAGGTCATCACCGAGATCACCTCCGACGCGCGGCGCCGGGTGCACGACACCGAGAAACGCACGACGGTCTCGATTCGCCAGAAGGACCTCGATACCCAGCTCGAGCTCCTCGAGATCGAGAAGCAGGAGGCCTTCGCCCGCGCCCACCAGGACCGGGAAGTCTCCAACGAGCAGGCGCAGGAGGTGGGCAACAAGCAGATCTACGTCCTCGACCAGCGCATGGCGGTGGAGCAGAAGGAGATCGACACCGAGAAGGCGCTGGAGAAGCTGCGCGCGGAGCGCGACATCAGCGCCACCGAGGAGAGCCGGCGCCGGGAAGAGGCCGAGATCCGCAAGGCACTCGAGGTCGAGAAGGTGCGGCGCGATCGAGAGATCGTCCTCATCGGGAAAGCCAGGGAGGAGGAGATCACGAACATCGAGCGCAAGCTCGCGGAAGAGCAGGCGGAGCGCGACCGGCGCATCACGCTGGTGGAGAAGGCGAAGGCGGAGGAGCTGGCGGAGATCGCCCGCGGCCTCGCGCGCGAGCAGGCGGAGAAGGACAAGGAGATCGCGCTGATTGCGAAAGAGCAGGCCCGTCAGGTGGCGGATATCGACCGGGCGACCGTGGTCATGGCCCGCGAGGAGGGGGCCCGCGACGACCGGCACCGGGTGTCCGAGGAGACCGCCCTCTCGGTGCGCAAGCGAAGCCTCGAGACCCGCCTCGAAGTGCTCGGCCTGGACAAGGACGAGGCATTCGCCGAAGCCCGCCAGGGGCAGGAAGTCGCGAGCGAGCGGGCGCGGGTGCTGAGCGAGCAGCAGCGCTTCATCCTGGAGCAGCGCTGGCAGGTGGAGCAGGAAGAGATCGCCAAGGCGCAGGCGGTCGAGTCGGCACGGATCCGGAAGGACGTCGCGATCATCGAGGAGAATCGCCGGCACGAGGCGGCCGACATCCAGCGTTCTCTCGCGCGCGAGAGCGAGGAACGGGACCGCGACATCGCGCTGGTGGCGAAGGCGGTCGAGCTCGAGCGGGCCGAGGTGCAACGCCGCCTCGCGGTCGAGGAAGAGGAGCGATCCCGGGAGATGGTCCTCGTCGCCCGGGACGAGGCGCTCGAGACGGCGCGGGTAAAGAAGACCCTTGCGGTCGAGACGGAAGAGCGGGAGCGGGACATCGTCCTCATCGGCAAGGAAGCGGAGCGCGAGCGCGCGGACATCCAGCGTTTTCTCGCCCGGGAGAGCGAGGAGCGGGACCGTCAGATCGCGCTCGCCGCGAAGACCCTCGAGCTGGAGGAAGCGGAGGCGCGGCGTCTGGAGATGACGGCGCATCGCGAGCGGGCGGAGCACGATGCGGAGTCGGTGCGCAGAGTGGCCGACGCGACTCGCCGAAAGGAGATCGATCGCATCCGGGCCGAGAACCAGTCCGATACCCGTCGCATCGAGGAGGAGACGAAGGCGGAGATCGCCCGCATGCACATGCTCTCCCAGGCCGACGCGCGCCGGAGCGCGGCGGAACGGGAGGCCGAGGCGACCCTCACCCGGGCCCGGGCCACCAGCGAGGCGCAGCAGATCGGCGCCGACGGCATCGAGAAGGAGGCGGGCGCGGTCGGCCGGGCCGAGGTGCACATCGAGGCGTTGCGCGTCGTGAACACCCAGCGCCGCCTCGAAGCCGAGGCGGTCGGGATCGAGGCCAAGGCCGACGCACTCAAGAAGTACAATGAATCCGCGGCCTTCCTCGAGCTCGCAAAGATGCACATCGAGGCCGAGCGCGCCATCCACATCGACCAGGCGAAGGCGATGGGCACGGCGTTGACCGGGGCCCACATCCGCATGTACGGGGGGGAGGGCGGCACCGTCGACAACATCCGGCAGCTCTTCACCTCCGGCTTCGGCATCGGCGAGGCGCTCGAGGGCGTCGCGCAGTCCCTGCCGGAGGGACTGCGGGAACGGTTGGCGCAGGACGGGATCCGCGGGATTTTCCGCCGCCCCGACGAGGGCCCGCTGAGCGTTCACGTGGGACGCCTCTCGGAGCTGGTCGAGTCCGCGCTCGGCGGCGACACGAAGGAGATGCGCTTCGCGGATGCGCTCGCCCGGCTCGAAGAGGCGGCGGCGGGCAGCGAGGAAACGGGACCTTCGCTCGCGGTGCTCGCTTCCGTGAACGAGGGCGGCGCCTTCGACGACGTGCCCTTCGAGACCGCGTGGACGCTGCTGCGCTCGCTCGCCCGGAGCGCGAAGTGAGGGTGGCGCCCGCCGCTCGCGAATTCTGCCCCTGAGCGCTCCCGCGGTGGCCGATCTCGACGTCGTCCTCATCGGCGTGAGCAAGACTTTCGAAGGCGGCGTGCACGCCGTCATCGACTTCAATGCCGAGATCGAGCACGGGGAGTTCGTCGCCATGCTCGGTCCGAGCGGCTGCGGCAAGACCACCACGCTCCGCATGATCGGGGGTCTGGAGGAGGTCACTGCGGGAAAGATCTACATCGCCGGCACGGACGTCACCGACCTTCCGCCCTCGGAGCGCGACACGGCCATGATGTTCCAGAGCTTCGCGCTCTTCCCCCACCGCACCGTCCATCAGAACGTCGAGTTCAGCCTCAAGGTCAAGGGCATCGAGCGCCGCGAACGGGACCGGCAGGTCGGCCGGATGCTCGAGATGGTGAGCCTGGACCCGCTCGCGGATCGCTATCCACGGGACCTGAGCGGCGGCCAGCAGCAGCGCGTCGCGCTCGCCCGGGCCCTGATCAGCAAGCCCACCCTCCTGCTGCTCGACGAGCCCCTCGGGGCGTTGGACTACAGCCTGCGCCAGCAGATGATGGTCGAGCTAAAGACGATCCAGCGCGAGCTCGGCATCACCTTCATCATGGTGACCCATTCGCAGCAGGAGGCGATGTCGCTCGCCGACAAAGTGGTGGTGATGAGCGATGCGGTGATCCAGCAGATCGGGACCTCGCGCGAAGTCTACGAGGCGCCACGCACCCGCTTCGTCGCCGACTTCATCGGCAACAACAACGTGTTCGAGGGGACGATCCGGTCCCGAAGCGGATCCATCGTCTTCGTCGAGTCGAAGGGTCACCTCTTCTACGTCCGCGCCCCGAACGGTGACGAGCGCGACATCCGCAACGGGCGCGCCGCCCACTTCTCCGTCCGCGCCGACCTCATGCACACTGGCGCTCGATCCGACATGGCGAACCAGGTCGAGGCGCGCTACGTCACCACGGAGTTCCTCGGCTCCCTCGAGACCGACGTGTTCGAGCTCTCTCCCGGGACCTACCTCCACGTGGAGCAGCACCGCAGCGTCTCGGATCGGGTCTACGAGATCGGGGAGCGCGAGACGATCTGCTGGCCGGCCGAGGCCGCCGTCCTCCTGCTCGATTGAAACCCGGCCGGGCCTCACAGCGGAATGCGCCGAACGCGGGATCGCTGTCTTCGGGTCCTCCTGCTCGGTTGAAGCCGGGCCGGGCGTCACCCGCCACGGGCTCGGGGCGCGCACATCTCCCCGACCTTCTGTTGCGGACGCCGACCGCAAAGCGGCTCGAGCGGGCGTACTCCTCGAGCCACTTCGACCTGGTCATTACATCGCCATTCCCGGCCGCTACATCGCCATTCCCGGCCACTACATCGTCATTCCCGCGGAAGCGGGAATCCATGTCACTTACTCTGCCTTCAGTGTTTCTCGGTCCGTGCCCCCGCGTTCCGAGGCGTCTCGACGCCCGCGGCTCGCGAGGCTCGGGTAGAGGCACGCGCGTGGGGCGCGCGGCGAGCCTCGATCAGCGGGTGCGCCGGTAGAGGGCAGTGTAGACGAGCAGGAAGAGCCCGATCATGAGCAGCGAGAAGAGGGTCGAGGCGGTGCCGAGCGCGAACAGGGTCGGGCGAATGCGCTGGGTCATGGAGGCGTTGATGTCGAGGGGAAGGGTGTTGTGCTCTCCTGCGAGCAGGGTGGTGCGCGCGAACTCGTCGTAGGAGAGCGTGAACCCGAAGAGGCCGGCCGCGACGATCCCGGGGGTGATGAGGGGCAGGGTCACTTCCTTGAAGACGGTCCACTCGCTCGCTCCCATGTCACGGGCCGCCTCCTCCAGAGCGCCGTCGAAGCGGTTGAAGACCGCCATCATGACGAGAAAGCCGAAGGGCAGCGTCCATACCACATGCACGCCGAGACCGGTCGACCACCATGCCGGGGGTATGCCGACCTGCCTGAGCAGGGTGGCGAGGCCGAGGCTGAGCAGGATGCCCGGCACCATGATGCCGGTCATGATGGTATAGAAGAGCAGCCCGGAGCCGGCGAAGCGCTTGCGAAAGGCCATCGCGAACATGGTCGAGAAGAGCGCGGTGATCACCATCACCACGAGCGCGAGCACGATGGAGCGCAACAGCGCGCCTTTGAGGTCGCCGACACTCGAGGGTTCGAGCAGCTTGTTCCACCAGTACAGGCTCACGCCACGCATCGGAAAGCTCGTGCCCCCCCTCCGTCCCTGGAAGGAAAGGATGAACATCGCGAACATCGGCCCGTAGATGAAGAGCAGGAAGAGCACGTAGTAGCCGCTGAAGATCGACTTGACCGCCGCCTTGCGCTTCCGTTCCGCTGTCCAGCGCCGCGCCATGTCAGAGCTGACTCCTGATGTCCACGAGGCGCAGGATGATCACCACCCCGATCATCATCGCGAGCATGAGCATGAGCGCGTTGACCGCCGCGAAGGGATAGTTGGCGATCGCGTAGTAGTTGAGGATCACGGTCCCTACCGTCGAGGTCTTGCCGCCGTAGACGACGACCGCGGTCGCGAACTCGCCCATGATCATCACGAAGATGAAGATCATGCCGATCGCCACGCCGGGCAGGGAGAGGGGAACGATGATCTCGCGGAAGATCTGGAGCGCGGTGGCGCCCATGTCCCGCGCCGCCTCGAGGATGTCCCGGTCGATCTTGGCGAGGGAGAAGAATATGGGTCCGACGCAGAGCACGACGTAGATCTGCACCAGCGCCATCGTGTAGCCGAACTCCGAGTAGAGCAGCACGCTCGACGGCTTCTCGAGGATGCCGGAGGAGACGAGCAGACTGTTGAGCAGGCCCCGCCGGCCCAGCATCGGCAGCCACGCCACCGCCCGGATCAGATAGCTCGTCCAGAAGGGCACCATGCACAGCAGGAAGAGCGCCATCTGCCACTTGAAGCTCCGGACCTGCATCGCCAGGAAGTAAGCGACGGGATAGCCGAGAAGGAGACAGAAGAACATCACCGTCAGCGTGAAGCGGAAGGTCGACCACAGGGTCTTGATGAAGATGCTGGGGCCGAGGAACTTGTTCGATTCGGGGTCGAAGAAGCCTTCCGTTCGGAAGTACTCGCGGTAGTGGTGCAGCGTCGGGTCCGCGGTCATTCCGTGCCCGGTCGAGGTCCAGAGGCTGAAGACGATGATGCTGGCGAGCGGGATGACCAGAAAGAGGAGCAGCCATGCCACGCCGGGCGCGATCAGCCACCCGACGGGGAAGCCCTCGTCCCGCCGGGTCTTCTTCTCTTGCGCGGCGACCCCGGCGGGCGGTGAGGGCTGGGCGCCGATGAGGCCCCGGTGCCGGGTCTCGATGACTCGAGCCACGGAAGCCGCCCCTCACCCGGACGGCGGCGCGCGCCGGGGCGGGGAGCCGCCGGATGGATGAATCCCGAGCTTCGGGGTTCGTCGACCGGAATGGATTCCCGCTTCCGCGGGAATG
>CAYFYD010000176.1:0-8061 GCA_964347195.1 uncultured Ectothiorhodospiraceae bacterium | reverse complement strand
GCCCTGCGCGGCGGGGCAACCGACAACTCTCTCGACGGCACCACCCTGATCGACACCCACGCCATCAACACGAGCTGGCAGGTGCGCAGCAACCTCACCGAGATCCTCCCGAACGGAGACGTGATCGGCGAGCTGGCCGAAAGCTGGGAAGCGAGCGACGATGCGTCCCAGTGGAGGTTCAAGCTGCGCAAGGGCGTGGAGTTCCACAACGGCAAGAGCCTGACGCCCGCCGATGTGATCTGGTCGATCAACCAGCACCGGGGGGAAGACTCCAAGTCCGGTGCCGCCGGGGCGGTGGCGGCGGTGGCGGGGCTCGAAGCGGAGGGGCGGGACACGGTGGTGTTCACGCTCGAGGAAGGCAATGCCGACTTTCCGGTGATGATGGCCGACTACCACTTGGTGATCGGAATCGACGGCACGAGCGGCCTCGAGTGGGACGAGGGCATCGGGACCGGACCCTTCGTGCTGGAGGAATGGGAGCCCGGGGTACGTTCGACCTCCCGGCGCAACCCCAACTACTTCAAGGCCGGCCCGTGGTTCGATTCCATCGAGAGCATCAACGTCCCGGACCAGAGCGCGCGCGTCAACGCGCTGCGGGCGAACGAAGTGCACGTGGTCGAAGAGCCGGATCTCAAGACCCTGCACCTCCTCGAGAAGACCCCGGGAGTCAGGGTGCTGGAGGCGGGCGGCACCCGCCAGTACACGATACCGATGCGTACCGACATGGCGCCTTTCGACGACAACCACGTGCGCCTCGCCCTCAAGCACGCGGTGGATCGCGAAGCACTCCTGAAGACCGTGCTGCGCGGCCACGGCTACCTCGGCAACGACCACCCCATCGGCAGGAGCCAACGCTACTTCGACGCGAGCATCCCGCAGCGGGAGTACGATCCGGATCGAGCGAAGTTCCACCTCGGGAAGGCGGGTCTGGATTCGCTCTCGGTCGACCTCTACACCGCCGACATCTATGCCGGAGCCAACGACGCGGCCGTGCTGTACAAGGAGCACGCGGCGGGGGCCGGCATCGACATCAACGTCGTAGTGGCGCCCACCGACGGCTACTGGAGCGATGTCTGGATGAAGCAGCCCTTCTCGATGAGCTACTGGAGCGGCCGCCCGACCTCGGACTGGATGTTCTCCCTCGAGTACTACTCCGAAGCGTCGTGGAACGACGCGTTCTGGAAGCACGAGCACTTCGACGCGCTGCTGCTCGAGGCCCGGGCCGAGCTGGACAGCACCAGACGCGCCGCCCTCTACTCGGAGATGCAGCACATCGTCCGGGACGAGGGAGGGGTGCTCGTCCCGCTCTTCGCGAACTGGGTCATGGCCGTCAGCGACGCGCTCGGAACGCCGGAGCGGATCGCCGGCAACTGGACCCTGGACGGCAACAAGAACACCGAACGGTGGTGGTTCCTCTAGCCCGCCGTGATCGTGCGCCCTGGTGTCCGATCATCCAGGATGGAGTTTCCATGGCAACGAACGTGCATCTCACCCCCGAGCTGGAATCCTTCGCGCGCGCTTGCGTAGAGCGCGGCCACTACGACAATGTCAGCGAGGTCGTTCGCTCCGGCCTCCGGCTTCTGAAGGAGCAGGAGGACCGAAAGCGGGCATTCGACGCCATGATTGCCCGGACCCTCGAGGAGGCCGATGACAAGGGCACGCGTACGATGGACGATGTTCTGGCACGCGCGGATGCTGTAACCAGCCCGCCGTGATCGTGCGCCCTAGTGTCCGATCATCCAGGGCCGTCCCGAGTGGTGATGGTGGTGGTGCCCGTGATGGGTGTGAGCGCCGCGCTTCGTGCCCTGGTCCTTCGTCCGCCCGCGGTGCACGAGCTGCGGCTCGTGCGCGCTCTTCTCGTTGCGCTGGTGGGCGACCCGCGAGTGGGAATTCATGTCGGCGAGATAGGGGGCGCTCGGCACCCGCCGGGAAGGCTCCCCGCATTCCGGACACTCGGACGGCGCGTTGCGCTCGCTCATCCGCCGCCATGAGCGGAAGGAGCCGCACTGCTCGCATGCATAGTCGTAGAGGGGCATGATTCCTTCCTCCGTCGCTTCTCGAGTGGTCTGAAAAGAAATCCGGGGCCGCCGTCCGGGCCCGGCCCTCCCGCAACCCGGGGGACCGCGCGCCCCCCGGCCCGCGGCTCCGGTGAAGGGGGGGATCCGGAGCCCGGCCGGAGGTTGCGGTCAGTGAACGATCCCACGCGCTCTAGCTGAGGGCTCCGGTAAGGAGGAGGTATCCCGGAATCCACCCCGTGTAGACACCCTGCGCGGCGCACAGGGCGCCCGTCACCTTGGCAATCGGCTTCTTGAGAGCCAGGAGCGCCCAGAACATGAGCCACAGGACGGCCCACGACCCCCAGCAGACGCCCAGCCACACCCCCAGGGTACTGGCGGCGTTGGCGAAGGCGTCGAAGGTGATGAAGATGACGGTGATGCCCACGAAGAAGCAGAACCAGCCGAGACCACGGCCATCGGCGCCGTTCCACCGGTTCCAGGCGACCCAGTAGTAGGTGAACGTGAACAGGAGCGTGAAGGCCGCCGCCCTGACCGAATCCGCGTCCGCGTTCGGTCCCAGAGCGAGGAAGAGCGAGACCAGCAAGGTCAGCGTTCCCACGAAGACGTTGATGACCGAGATCTCGCGGTCCTCGATGTAGCCCATCACCCAGATGCCGTTCAGAAAGAGCACGGCACCCACGTAGAACAGTGCTAAGCCCAACAACATGATCCGATCCTCTCGAGGTACGGGCGAGCTCCGCCCGGTTGCCTCAGAACGGAGCGCCCCGCCCCCGGCAGGGCGGGGCTTCCGGTCTGCATGCGGAGGACGCCCGACGGGACCTCCTCTCGCCCCCCGGTTTGCCTAGCTGCATTCTGCGGCGTCGGCTCCCGAGACCATCCGCGTCGGCCCGTTGGCGTTCGGACGGATGTCGAAGTCGAAGATCCCCGTCGGGATCGCGAGGGTGCAGCACGCGTTCGGTATGTCGACGATGCCGCTGATGCGTCCCTCGACCGGCGCCGTCCCGAGGATCATGTACGCCTGCTCTCCCGTGTATCCGAACTTCTTCAGGTACTCGATGGCGTTCAGACAGGCACGCCGGTAGGCGACGGTGGCATCCAGATAGCGCTGCTCGCCGGTGTGCTCGTCGACGCAGACCCCTTCGAAGATCAGGTAGTCGGAGTAGCTCGGCTCCACCGGGCTCGGCCGGAATATCGGGTTCGTGATCCCGTACTTCGCCACCCCGTCCTTGATGATGTCGACGCCGATGTCGATCCAGCCCGCCATTTCGATGGCGCCGCAGAAGGTGATCTCGCCGTCGCCCTGCGACCAGTGGATGTCTCCCATCGACAGGCCGCCACCGTCCACGTACACGGGGAAGTAGACCCGCGACCCGCGGGAGAGGTTCTTGATGTCGCAGTTGCCGCCGTGCTCGCGGCCCGGCACGGTGCGCGCCGCTTCCTTGCCGGCCGCCTCCCCCGACGCACCCGACATCTGTCCCATCAAGGCGGTGGTGGTGCCGGCGAGACCGTCGGGCAGGGTGCAAAGCGGCGGCACCCGATCGGGATCCGTCTTGAAGAGATCATGCTCGCGGCTGTTCCACTTCGCGAGCAGCTCCGCCGAGGGCAGGGTCCCGATCAGTCCCGGGTGGATCAGGCCGGGGAAGCGCACCCCCGGAATGTGGCGCGAGGTGGTGTAGACGCCGCTGAAGTCCCAACAGGCCTTGCGCGCGGCGGGGAAGTGCCGGTCGAGGAACCCACCGCCGTTCTCCAGCGCGAAGATGCCCGTGAAGCCCCACTGCGAGTCCTCGAGCCAGCCGATGTCGTTGATGTCGACGACGAGCAGGTCCCCCGGCTCCGCCCCTTCGACTCCGAAGGGTCCGCTCAGGTAGTGCACTTTCGACAGGTCGACGTCCCGGATGTCGTTCGCGGAGTCGTCGTTCGTGATCTGTCCGCCCGTCCAGTCGTAGCACTCCACCCGGAACTCGTCGCCCGGCTTGAACTGCTCGACGATGGGAATATCCGGATGCCAGCGGTTGTGGGTCTTGATCGCCTGGTCTTCCGGCCACTTGTCCATCTCGGCTCTGAATACGGTCTTTGCCATTGCAGCCTCCTCGTGTGGTCCGCTTGTCCGCCTGGTGCTCCCGCCCGGCAGGATGCGGGCACCCCGGCTCTCCGGCTCGCCCCCGGACCGGTGGGGTCGAGCTCCGAACTGCGTCGAACCGAGCCTATGCGAGCGCGGAGGCGGCAAAATCACCCGAGCGCGGCAACGCGTCCGACCCACCCGGGCCGAGGCCCCTCATTCCGTCGGATGCGAGCGCTCTCCCCTCGACGGGTGGGTCATCGTTCACCCGTCGGGGTGAGGACGGGCGGTGACGAGAGGCGCCGGGAAGGTGAAGCCTCCCGCCCCGGGAGGCGCATCAGATGTGCTCGGTGCAGAGCCGGGAGTGGAGGTGCACGAGCTCGATCTGGCTGTGGGTGTGGGTCTTCTGGTAGATCTGCTTGAGGTGGCTGCGCACGGTGTTCTCGGACACCCGCAGCAGCCGGGAGGCTTCGGAGAGACTGTGCCCGGCGAACATCACGCCGGCGAGCCGGATCTGGGCGGGGGTCAGCTCGAAAATGCTCGCGAAGGCGCAGCGGTCCAGGTCGTATACGGGATGGGGATTCCTCGCGACCAGAAGCGCGGCCGGGCGATGCACACCCGTCGCGCCCTGCACTCCGTCGCCGGCCGGAGTGATGGAGAGCACGAGAGGATACAGCCCCCGGGGATTGGAGATGGTCAGGATCCGGGCCTCGGCCCCGGCGGAGCTCGAGGCCGTCGCCGACTCGGCTATCGCCTCGCGCAGTGCGCGGTCTTCGGCCCGGGAAGCCGCGGCGATACGCTCCCCGCGCACCTCGAGCCCCTCGAACTCGTCGAGGAGCGCTTCCGACCGGGCGTTGGCGAGCAGCACCCGGGCACCCGGGTCGACGACGAACACCGCCGCATCGACCCGGTCCATGACTGCGCGCAACGCCCGGTTCTCCCCGTGCGCATCGACCAGCCGCCAGTGGTTCTCCAGAGACACCGTCAGGTGCCGGAGAATGGCGCCGAACAGGACCCGATCCTCTTCGTCGAAGGCCGGTTGGGTGCGACCGCGCAGCACGTCGGCATAGTAGACGATGTCGTCCCGGCGCGAGACCACGCCGCAGAGTCGGTGGTAGAGCCCGAGGGGCTTGAGACAGTGTCGATAGAAGTCGGTCCGCCGGAGCGCCCGGGACTCCAACAGCTCCTCGCCGGTCATCACTCGACCCGGCCGATAGTCGAGGCTGGAGATGAACCAGGGGTTGCGCGCGGAGTATTCGGCCGCGTAGGCCTCGCGTTCCGCCGGGTGCGCCGGAGACTCGAACAACCACTCCCCGCGCCCGGAGGAGAAATCGTGCCGGGCGAGGAGCGCCGCCCGCCCTCGGAGCACGCCGCGCAGGCCCGCGATGGCGTCCTCCCATCCGTGCGGTTGGCCCGCCGCGGCATGGATGCTGTGGATCAGCGCATCCAGTCGGGAACGGTGGCCGGACAGCACCGCGTGCCCTTCCGCCCCGAGCGCCTTCACCTGCCCGCGGCAACGCTGGCCCGGCCGGCCAGGACTCGTTCGCGGACTCGGGTCAAGGCGGACGCGCCTCCTCTCCGCTTGGCGTTCGTACCGTCCTCCGAAGCGGAGCCTTCCGCTCCCACCCCGAGGAAAACCCGACCTGGAGAACGGCCGCGCAGCGAAGCGCGCCTACCATCAGACATCGAAGCGGCAAAGTCAAGGCGAGGCCCGGAGAGGCGAGGGCTCGCCGGTGGTCCGACGCCGGGTGAAGCGGGGAGGGTCCGCCGGCCCCGGGGGAGCGCAGGGGGTCGTCCGGGGAGCGGGGCGGGCCGCATCGAGCGGCCCTTCACCCCGGCGCAGGCCGACCCCCACCCGCTGCCCGCACCCGGTCACGACGAGCAAACGATCCTGCCGGAGAGATCCCCGTGATCCGGATCCGACGCAACTACCGGGCCTGGGTCGCGAACGAAACCCTGGAGGACTACTCGCTGCGCTATGCGGCCCGGTCCTACCGCAAGTGGTCTCCCTACCTGCTCGCGAGCACCGCGCTCGGAGGTATCTCCTTTCTTGCCCTGGAAGCGATCGGCGCCGCGATAACCATCAGCACCGGATTCGCCAACGCCTTCCCCGCCATCATCGTCGCGGTCGTGCTCATCTTCGCCACCTGCCTGCCGATCACCTACTACGCCGGCCGCTACAACATCGACATGGACCTGCTGACGCGGGGGGCGGGCTTCGGCTACATCGGCTCCACCATCACCTCCCTCATCTACGCCTCCTTCACGTTCATCTTCTTCGCCCTGGAGGCGGCGATCATGGCCCAGGCGATCGAGCTCTACTTCGGACTGCCCATCGCGCTCGGCTACGTGCTGTGCTCGCTCGTGATCATCCCCATCACCTTCTTCGGCGTCACCCTCATCAACCGGCTGCAGCTCTGGACGCAGCCGGTGTGGGCGGTGCTCTTCATCACCCCCTTCTGGTTCGTGTTCGCCGAGGAGCCGGCGCTGCTCGCCGAGTGGTCCGATTTCGCGGGGCGCGGCGAGGGGGGGGCGCACTTCGACTGGCTCCTCTTCGGCGCCGCCACCGGCGTCCTGTTCTCCCTCGTCGCCCAGGTCGGAGAGCAGGTCGACTACCTGCGCTTCCTCCCCGACCGCACCCCGAGAAACCGCTGGCACTGGTGGACCGCCCTCATCTGCGCCGGCCCCGGCTGGATCCTGCTCGGAGGGGCCAAGATCCTGGCCGGCAGCCTGCTCGCGTATGTCGTGGTGCGCCACGACGGCAGCTTCGCCGAGGCGGTGGAGCCGGTGCGGATGTATATCGAGGCTTACGAGTTCATGTTCGACGACGCCGGCCTCGTCGTCCTCGTCGCCACCGTCTTCGTCATCATCTCCCAGGTCAAGATCAACGTCACCAACGCCTACGCGGGCTCCCTCGCATGGGGGAACTTCTTCTCCCGTGTCACCCACTACCACCCGGGGCGGGTGACCTGGCTGGTGTTCAACGTGCTGATCGCGCTGCTGCTGATGCTGCTCGGGATCTTCGAGACGCTGGAGGCGGTGCTCAGCGTCTACGCCAACGTCGCGAGCGCCTGGGTCGGCGCGCTGGTCGCGGACCTCGTCGTGCTCAAGCCGCTCCGCGTGAGCCCGCCCTTCGTCGAGTTCAAGCGCGCCCACCTCTACGACGTCAATCCGGTCGGCTGCGGAGCGATGGCGGTGGCATCGCTGCTGTCCATCGCCGCCTTCTTCGGCGCCTTCGGCACCGTGATGCAGGTGTACTCCGCGTTCCTGTCCCTGATCATCGCCTTCGTCGTCGCGATCCTGATCGCATGGGCGACGAAGGGCCGCTACTACATCGCGCGGGAAGATGCCGAGTACCGTGACGTGCGCGACCGGGCGCCGGTCACGTGCTGCATCTGCCGGATCGAGTACGAGCCCGCCGACATGGCCAACTGCCCCTTCTACGAGGGCCCCATCTGCTCGCTGTGCTGCACCCTCGACAGCCACTGTCACGACGTATGCAAGCAAGCGGAGCCGGCCCACGCCGCGTCGGCCGCGCGCCCTTCGCCGCCTTCGCTCGCGCGGCCGGCGTTCCGGCCCAGCGTGACGCGACGCGTGTGGCGCTTCGTGGTGCTGTTCTGCGTGCTGGCGGTCGTCGCCGGCGCGCTCTTCCTGCTCTCGTACCGGCTGATCGGCGCCGAAGCCACGGTGGGGGTGGACCTCGCCGGGATCTTTCAGCGCCTGTACGCGGGCTCACTGGTGCTCTTCGGCATCGGAGCGTGGTGGCTGGTGCTCCTGCACGAGAGTCGCGAGCTCGCGGAGGGCGAGCTGGTGAACTCCCTGCATCACCTCGAAGTGACCCAGAAGGAGCTGGTGCAATCGGAGAGGATGGCCTCCCTCGGCACCCTGGTCGCGGGGGTCGCGCACGAGATCAAGAACCCCGTGGGCATCAGCGTGTCCGCCGCCTCTTTCCTGCAGGACCGTACACTGGCCCTGCGCCCGCAC
>CAYFYD010000175.1:0-8087 GCA_964347195.1 uncultured Ectothiorhodospiraceae bacterium | reverse complement strand
GCATTCCCGCGAAAGCGGGAATCCATTGCGATTAACGAACCGCGAACCCCGAGTTTCGAAGAGCCCTGACGGGAGGGGGAGCGGGATTCCATTTCGGTCAACAAATCCGGAAACTCGAGCTCCGTCCGGGCGAGAATGCACGGAAGACACGCGGCCAGGGGGGTCTCCGTAGCGGGGGAACGCGGTGGTGGACGAGTTCGATCTCATCGAGCGCTTCTTCACCACGCCGTCCGGACCCGGTGACGGGGTGTGGCTCGGCATCGGCGACGACGCCGCGGTACTCGATGTCCCTCCGGGGAGCGTGGTCGTCGACGAAATGACCTGCCATCCCATTCCGGCGGAAGCGGACGGTTTCGCCTTCGGCGCCTTCGCGCTCGGCGACGCGCTCGCGCGCACGCGCGCAAGCGGAGCGGAGCCGCGCTGGTTCACGCTCGCGCTGACCCTTCCCGATGCCGACGAGAGCTGGCTCGAAGGCTTCAGCCGCGCCGTGCGCCACGCCGAGCGCAGACACCGCGCGCGTCTGGTCGGCGGGGACACCACCCGGGGGCCGGGCGCGCTCGCGGTCTGCGTGTTCGCGCTGCGGCCGGAGGGGGGGCGCGAAGGGAGCGCCGGCGCCCGCGGAGCGTCCCGGGGGCGGCCGGAGCGCGGGTGAGCGCGTCCCCTCCCGTGGCTCCGGCCCCACCACGCAGCGAGGAGGAGCTCCTCGCGCGGGCGAAAGCCCTCGCGGGGCGCACCCTCGCAGAGATCGCTAAGGAGCGAGGCTGGCCGGTGCCCGGCACCTCCCGTTCCGGCAAGGGCTGGCCCGGACAGCTCATCGAGAGCGCGCTCGGCGCGAGCGCGGCGTCGTTGCCCGAGCCCGACTTCCAACTCATCGGAGTCGAGCTCAAGACGATTCCGATCGACGGCCGCGGCCGACCCCGGGAGTCTACCTACGTATGCAGCGTCCCGCTGGATGCCGGGTCCGGCTCGACATGGGAGACGTCCACCGTGCGGCACAAGCTCGCCCGTGTGCTCTGGGTCCCCCTCCTTTGCGGCGATGCCCTCGCCATCGGAGAGCGCCGCGTCGGCTCGCCCCTCCTGTGGAGCCCGAGCCCGGAAGACGAGGCGGCGTTGCGCGCGGACTGGGAGGAATTCATGGACCTCGTGTGCGTCGGTCGGGTCGACGAGATCGGCGCGCACTTCGGCACCTGTCTCCAGATCCGGCCCAAGGCCGCGAGCGCCCGCAGCCGGCGCCGGGCCCTCGGGCCGGCGGGCCTTCCCGTGCACACCCTTCCCCGCGGCTTCTATCTGCGCACCGCGTTCACCGCCACCGTCCTCGAATCGGGCTACCTGAGGGCGGGCTGACGCACGGGCATCCCATGAGACGCAGCCGGGCGAACGGCCGGCGCCCTCGACCGTTTCGTCCCCGCCGGCCGAGGTCCCGTGGTCAGGGACCGGGTTACACCTCTGTTTCGAAGAGGCGCGGCCACCCCTTGCCGGTCACGAACGGGCGCCCGGTGCGCCCCGCCTCCCACGTACGCACCCGACAGGCGAGGGGCGTCTCCGTCCGTGGCCCGCAAGCGAGACCCGTGCAAAACTCGGCCCGTAGTTTCAGGCATGCGAGGACCGCTTCCATGGAAATGATCCGCATCGATACCCCCTCCGAGCTCGACATGCCGAAGGGAGATTCGGGCCGACGAAGAGGTTTCCGACCTCGGACACGACGAGCTGGGAGCGCTGGAGCGCCCGTCCACCGTGGGCCTGAGGCGGCCTCGAAGCTCTCGTGCCGACCGACCGGGCCCCCCGTTCAGGGACCCGGCAGCACCTCTATCTCGAAGAGGCGCGGCCAGCCCTTGCCGGTCACGAACAGGCGCCCGGCACCTGCATCGTAGGCGATACCGTTCAGGACCTCCTGCTCGCTTCGCCGGAACGGCATCGGCAGGATGCCGCCAAGATCGATCCAGGCCTCGACCTCCCCGCTTCGCGGAGAGATGACGGCGATGCGCTCGTCGAACCAGACGTTCGCGTAAATCATCCCCTCGACGTATTCCAGCTCGTTCAGCCGCTCCACCGGCACTCCCCGGTCGCGCACTTCGAGGCGGCGCACCTCGGTGAATCCGGGCAGATCGAGAAAGCGCAGCGACGCGCTCCCGTCGCTCATGACCAGGTGTTCTCCGTCGAATGCGAGGCCCCATCCCTCCCCCGGATACCCGACGCTTCCCGTCAGATCGAGGGTTTCCGGGTCGTAGAGGAAGGCCCGGCCTGCGCGCCACGTGAGCTGGACGAGAGTGTCGCCCGCCCGGGCCAGCCCCTCGCCGAAGAGATGGGGAGGGAGCCTGCGCTCGGCCAGCACCCGGCCCGAGTGGAGCTCGACCCGGCGAAGGGCGGAGCGGCCGTAGCCGCCGGTGCTCTCGAGCAGCGTGCCCCGATCGAAGATCAGGCCCTGGGTGAAGGCTCCGCGCTCGTGCGGCCAGGCGTTCACCACCCGGTAGGTGTGGACCGGGGGCGCCGCGGGCGCGCTCCTCGCCTCGAGGCCCGCGCCCGCGAGCAGCACGAGCGCGAGCAGGACCGGGAGCGGCGCCCCGCGTCCGGTGCTCATCCGGCCGATCCCCCGGCACCCCTTCCCCGCCGGGGGTTGCCCGCCCCTCGATCCCGGGTCCCGGCCGTCGATCGAGGTCGGACGCGGTCTCGCGGCCCGCCCATCCGCTCCCCCCGGCCCGGGGCTACTCGTCGGTCACACAGCCTTCGGAAGCGTTCTTCACGTTCTTGATGTACTTGTAGAGGGTGCCGCGGGTCTCCTTGTAGGGCGGCATCTCCCACTCCGCGCGCCGTTTCGCCATCTCCTCGTCGTCGATGTCTACGCCGAGCCGGTTCGCCTCCGCGTCGATGTGGACGCGGTCGCCGTCGCGCAGCAGCGCGATGGGGCCGCCCTCCTGCGCCTCCGGCACCACGTGCCCGATGATGAAGCCGTGCGAGCCGCCGGAGAAACGCCCGTCCGTGATCATCGCCACCTCCGATCCGAGCCCCGCGCCCATGATGGCGGAGGTCGGGGTCAGCATCTCGGGCATGCCGGGACCGCCCTTGGGCCCCTCGTAGCGAATGACGATGACCTGCCCCTTCTCGATCTCGCCGCGCTCGAGCGCCGCGAGCATGTCCTCCTCCGCGTCGAACACCTTGACCGGCCCGGAGAAGGTCATGCCCTCCTTGCCGGTGATCTTGGCCACCGCGCCGCCCGGGGCGAGGTTCCCCCGGAGGATGCGGATGTGTCCGGTGGCCTTGATGGGCCGGTCGAGGGGGTGAATGATGTCCTGGCCGGGGTCGAGCCCCGGCACTGCGTCGAGGTTCTCCGCGATGGTGGCACCGGTCACGCTCGGACAGTCTCCGTGGATCAGGCCTTCCCCGAGCAGGTACTTCATCACTCCCGGCACGCCGCCCACCGCATGGAGGTCTTCCATGACGTACCGGCCGCTCGGCTTCAGGTCCGCGATGAAGGGCACACGGTCGCTCACCGCCTGGAAGTCGTCGATCCCGAGCGGCACCCCGGCCGCCCGGGCCATCGCGATGAGATGCAGGACCGCGTTGGTCGAGCCTCCGAGCACCATCACCATCACCATCGCGTTCTCGAAGGCTTCGCGGGTCATGATCCGGCTCGGCCGCAGGTCCATCTCCAACAGCCGCCGCACCGCGGGCCCGGCGCGCCGGCACTCCTCGCGCTTGTCGGGGTCCAGGGCCGGAGTGCAGGAGCTGTAGGGCAGGGACATGCCCATCGCTTCGATCGCGGAGGACATGGTGTTCGCGGTGTACATGCCGCCACAGGCCCCGGCCCCCGGACAGGCATTGCGCACGATGTCCCGGAGCTCGTCGCGGTCGATGCTGCCGGCGATGTACTGGCCGTAGCTCTGGAAGGCGGACACGATGTCCACGACCTCGCCGCTCCGGGTGCGTCCCGCCCTGATGGTGCCTCCGTACACCATGAGCGAGGGCCGGTCCACCCGTGCCAGCGCCATCATCACCCCCGGCATATTCTTGTCGCAGCCGGGGATGACGATCGCGCCGTCGTACCACTGGCCGCGCGTCACCGTCTCGATGGAATCCGCGATGAGGTCCCGGGACTGCAAGGAGAAGGACATGCCCTCGGTGCCCATCGACATGCCGTCGCTCACCCCGACGGTGTTGTAGCGCATGCCCTTGAGCCCGGCCTCTTCCACTCCCTCCTTCACCCGGGCCGCGAGGTCCAGCAGGTGCATGTTGCAACTGTTGCCCTCGAACCAGACGCTCCCGATCCCGATCTGGGCCTTGTCGAAGTCCGCGTCCTCGAAGCCGGTGGCGAAGAGCTGGGCCTGGGAGGCGGGCTGGGAGAGGGGCTGCGTGATGCGACGACTGTGCCGATTGAGCGCTTCGGGCATGGCGGGCTCTCGACGTTCGGGGGGGCGGCGAGATTTGCCGATCGGCCCATTGACGTCAAGGACGCCGGGGCGTGTGGAAAAAGCGGCGTCGCCGGGCTATCGTCCCCCGGCCATGGACATCCTTCCCGCCATCGGCGTGTCCGCGTGCCGCAAGTTCATCTCCCCCCACCCCTTTCACGCCGCCGGTGAGAAGTACCTCGCCGCGCTCTCGCACGCGGCGCGCGGCCTGCCGCTGCTGATTCCGGCGCTGGGCGACGCGATCGGCGCCGAGCAGTTGTTCTCCCGCCTCGACGGGCTCTTCCTCACCGGCAGCCCGTCCAACGTCGAGCCCCACCACTATGCGGCGGCGAGGGTCGATCCGGAGATCGAGCACGATCCCGACCGCGACGCCACCACCCTGCCGCTCATTCGGCGCGCGGTGGAGTGCGGCGTGCCGCTCTTCGCGGTGTGCCGGGGCTTTCAGGAGATGAACGTCGCCTTCGGCGGCACGCTGCACCAGAAGGTGCAGGAGGTGGAAGGGTTGATGGATCACCGCGAGGACAAGTCGCAGCCCCTGGACTCGCAGTACGCCCCGGCGCACCCGGTGGGCCTCGAGCCCGGCGGATTCCTCGCCCGGCTCGCCCGGGGGAACGAGATCGCGGTCAACTCCCTTCACGCGCAGGGCGTTGCGCGCCTCGGAGACGGGCTGCGGGTCGAAGCGCGCGCACCCGACGGACTGATCGAGGCGTTCCGGGTGGAAGGCGCTTCCACTTTCGCCTGCGGCGTGCAGTGGCACCCCGAGTGGAAAGTGCTCGACAACGCCTTCTCGCGCGCTCTGTTCGAGGCCTTCGGCGATGCCTGCCGGGCGCGGGCCTCCGCCCGGAGGGAGCATGGTTGCCATCCCGCGCTGGTGTGAAGAGCACGACATCGAGGAGGTCGAGGCGTTCATGCCCGACATCTGCGGGGTCGCGCGCGGCAAGATCATGCCGGCGGAGAAGTACTGCGAAGACCTCGGTATCCGCCTCCCCGAGCAGACCGTCCTCCAGACGGTGACGGGCGACTACCCCGAGGACCAGCGCGCGGTGCATCCGAACGACGGCGACATCGTGCTCAGGGCCGACCCGGGCAGCATCCGGCTCGTCCCCTGGGCGACGGAGCCCACCGCGCAGGTGATCCACGACTGCTACTTCGCGAACGGCGAGCCGGTCGACATGACGCCGCGCTACGTGCTGCGCCGGGTGCTCGACCTCTACGAGGCCCGGGGGTGGCGGCCGGTGGTGGCGCCGGAGCTCGAGTTCTACCTCGTGCGCCCCAACCCCGACGCCGACTACGCGCTCGAGCCGCCGGTGGGACGTTCCGGGCGCGCGGAGGCGGGGCGCCAGTCCTACTCCATCGACGCGCTGAACGAGTACGACCCGCTCATCGAGGACATCTACCGCTACTGCGAAGAGCAGAGCATCGAGCTCGACACCCTCATCCACGAAGCCGGCCCCTGCCAGCTCGAGGTGAACCTGATCCACGGCGACCCCCTCGATCTCGCCGACCAGGCGTTCCTGTTCAAGCGCACCGTCCGCGAGGCGGCGCTGCGCCACGAGATGTACGCCACCTTCATGGCCCGCCCCATGGAGAAGGAGCCCGGAAGCGCGATGCACCTGCACCAGAGCGTGGTGGACGCCGCATCGGGCCGGAATCTGTTCTCCAACCCCGACGGCACGCACTCCGGGCTCTTCTTCTCGCACGTGGCCGGCCTTCAGACCTACCTGCCCGCGGCGATGTCCTTCTTCGCCCCCAACGTCAACTCGTACCGGCGCATCACCCGCCACAGCTCCGCTCCCATCAACGTGCAGTGGGGCTACGACAACCGCACCGCGGGGCTGCGCGTCCCGGACACGGATCCGGACGCGGCGAGGGTCGAGAACCGGGTGGGCGGCGCCGACGCCAATCCCTATCTCGCGATCGCGACCTCGCTCGCCTGCGGCTACCTGGGCATGACGGGCGCTCTCGAGCCGAGCGAACCCCTCGAAGGGAGCGCCTACGAGCTCCCCTACGCGCTGCCGCGGAACCTGGAGGACGCGCTGCAGCAGCTCAAGGAGTGCGATGTGCTTCTCGACGTGCTCGGCCGTCGCTTCGCGGTCGCCTACAACGCGGTCAAGGAGTGCGAGTTCGACGCCTACCAGCAGGTCATCAGCTCGTGGGAGCGGGAGTACCTGCTCCTCAACGTATAATCGCGCCCCTGCCCACCTCTATATCGCGCCGCCGCCCACCGCCCCGCTCGCCTCATGGCCAAGCTCCTGGAAGACCCGCACGCGTACGTGCGGTGGTTCCGCAACTCGGCTCCCTACATCAACGCGCACCGGAGCCGGACCTTCGTGGTCCACTTCGGCGGCGAAGCGATCGAGAGCGGCGACTTCGCCGCGCTCATCCACGACTTCACCCTCCTCTATTCCCTCGGCATCCGGCTCGTCCTGGTGCATGGCGCCCGGCCGCAGATCGACGCGCGTCTCGCCGCGGCGGGTATCGAGTCTTCGTTCGTCGAGGGGACGCGCGTTACCGGCGGAAGGGCGCTCGGCCGGGTGGTGGAAGCGAACGCGGTGGCGCGCACCCGCGTCGAGACGCTGCTGTCGATGGGCCTCCCCAACTCGCCGATGGCCGGGGCGGGCATCCGCGTGAGCGCGGGGAACTTCCTCGTCGCCCGCCCCCTCGGGGTCCGCGAAGGAGTCGACTTCGGACACACCGGCGAGCTGCGACGGGTCGATACGCATGCCATCCGCACTCACCTCGACCAGGGCGCCATCGTGCTCGTCTCGCCGCTCGGCTACTCACCGGCCGGCGAGGTGTTCAACCTGCGCGCGGAAGACGTCGCTCGCGACGTGGCCGCCGAGCTGCGCGCGGCCAAGCTCGTGTTCCTGAGCGAGGACGCGCCCCTCTCCGAAGGTGCGAAGCTCCCCCTCCGGGAGCTGACCCTGAACGAGGCGAAGGCGCTGCTCGCGCGGCGCGGCGAGGCCGGACGCGCCGCTGACGGCGCCACTCCCCTCCTCGCCGCCGCGGTGCACGCCTGCTCCAATGGCGTCGACCGTGCCCATCTCCTCGATCGCAGGACCGACGGCGCCCTGCTCCTCGAGCTCTTCACTCGCGACGGCGTCGGCACCATGGTGAGCGCGGACGTGTACGACGCCACCCGCCGCGCCACCCTCGCCGACATCGGCGGCATCCTGGAGCTGATAGCGCCGCTCCAGGCCGAGGGCTGGCTCGCGGCGCGTTCCCGCGAGAACCTGGAGAGCGAGATCGACCACTACGTGGTGGTGGAGCGGGACGGCGCGGTGATCGGATGCGCCGCGCTCTTCTCCTGGCCCGAGACCGGCATGGCCGAGCTCGCCTGCCTCGCGGTGGACGAGCACTACCGCAACGCCGGCCGCGGCGACGTGCTGCTCGAAGCGATCGAGCGCGAGGCGCGAGGCTCCGGCGCGGCGCGCCTCTTCGCACTCACCACCCGGGCGAGCCACTGGTTCAAGGAACGCGGGTTCCGGGACGGAGAGATCGACGAGCTCCCGCCCGCGCGACGGCGCGCCTACGACGAGGCGAGGCGCTCGAAGGTGATGCTCAAGCCGCTGAGCGAGCACGACGAGGGCGGACTCCGGACCCCGGCCGCGGAGGCGCCGATGTCCTGACCGGCCGCGGAGGCGCCGATGTCCTGACCGGCCGCGGAGGCGCCGATGTCCTGAC
>CAYFYD010000174.1:0-8088 GCA_964347195.1 uncultured Ectothiorhodospiraceae bacterium | reverse complement strand
CATCGCCTGATTCCAGTACTTCGAACCCCGCAACTCGACTTCTGAATGGCCCTGGACGGGCGAGGATGAAGGTGGCTTCCGGGGTCTCGATGAGGCAGAGTGTACCGGGTTCGGACAGCAGGGCGAGCACAAAGAGAGGCCCTCTCTCGCATGTCCACACCCGCAAGCGCCGGGCCGCTGCTCTCCACGCCATCGTCGAGCGCGAAGGCCGCGCCGCGCGCCGACCGCCGCCAAGGGTCCATGACTGAGCGAGCGCATCGCCCGCCGATGCGGCAGGCCCTTCTCGATGCGGCCATGGACACCTTCGCCCGCAACCCCGACGCGTCACTGTCCGCGTGGCTCCCTGGCCTGAGCCGGGCGTCATCCGGAGCTCCCCCTCTCGGTGCGTTGACCGGCTCTCGCCACCCGTCATCTCCCGGGAGTCAGCCCTCGGCGAAACACGCATGGATACCGGTCGCCTGACCCTGGACGCCACCCGCGCGTTACCTGCCGCCTCCTACCGGGATCCGGAGTGGCTCGCGGCCGAGAAACGCGGCATCTGGCACCGGGACTGGGTCTTCGTCACCACCGAAGACGCCCTGCCGTCGCCAGGCGACCAGCTTCCGGTCAAGGTCGGCGACCAGCCCGTGCTGCTCCTGCGCAACCGGGCGGGAGAGCTGGCGGCCCTGTCGAACCTGTGCGCCCACCGGGGCACCCTGCTCGTCGAGCGGCCGGCCAATGCGAAGCGCATCCAGTGCCCATACCATGCCTGGACCTACGACGACACCGGGCGCCTGCTCGGGGTACCGTTCGCACCGGAGAACGCGATCGACAAGGCGACCCACTGCCTCCCTGCGTATCGGGTCGAGACTTGGCACGGCCTCGTCTTCGTGAGCCTCAACCCCGACGTGGAACCGCTCGCCGAGCGTTTTGCGGCCATTGAGGCCCTGGTGTCCGCGCGCGCGATCGACGAGCTGCGGCATCGCTCGGACCGGCAGACTACGGAGGTGTGGGAGTGCAACTGGAAGGTGGCCATCCTCAATGCGATGGAGAGCTATCACCTCTTCAAGGTCCACCCCAGGACTCTCGAGCCCTTCACGCCCACCAGGGGCGCCTACTACATCACCGGCTCCGCCCGGGCGAGCGCCACCGGCGGCACGTACCGGGGCCACGACGACTACCTGCTCATCAGCCTGCCGCCCGCGTTCGTCGGCGTGCTCGTTCAGGGCAGCTTCGTCTGGCAGGCCGTGCACCCCATTGACACGCAGCGTTGCACCGTCCGCACCGGTGACGCCTTCGCTGCGCGCCGACCGACCGGTGCCCTGCGTCGAATCGGCGAGTGGTTCAGCCGCAGCGTCAGCGCGTACGGACACTCGAACTTCCTGTCCGAGGACAAGGCCATCTGCGAACGCGTTCAGCGCGGCGTCACCGGCGACTTCGTCCCTGGCCGTCTCGTGCCTCCGGAGCGGGTCGTGGGGGACTTTGGCCACTACCTCAACTGGCGGCTCAACAACGTCGAACCACCCGCTGTCCACTCGGAGTCGCCGCCATGACGCAGAGCGGGAACGACTCGGCGGAAGTCCTCGCCCGCCATGCGTCGAAGAAGCGCGTACTGGGCGCCGTTGGTGTCCTGGAACTCGTCGACGTGCCAATAGCGGTAGACGGTCTGACAGTGTTGCGCCATCGCCCGATACCCGAAGAGCCGGTACGCCTCGAAGATGAGTGAATTGAAGTCCAATGCGTTGGCGCGGCGCAGCTCCTCTTCGTAGAGGCGATAGGCGCTGGCCAGGCGACAGGCTTCATCGGGCGGCGCGTCGTTCCTGCCGGCGAGCCACTCTTCGGTCTGTTCGGGCCGGACCAGTCGGACCTTCAGGGCGTCGATCCTGGGCAGGAGACGGCGGTCCTCGCTATCGGCGTGCCGGGAATCGCGCCCGAGGGCATCGTCCAACACGGCTCGTCGGTCGAATGTCCGGGAGTAGATCGCGAAGTCGGGCTCGATGCCGAGATGCACTCCATGCTGGCGCAGGACCTGTGTGCAGAAACTGTGGAACGTGTGGATGTCGGCGCGTTCCTCGAGCCCGGGCGCAAGGATGGTCAGCCGGCTCGACATCTCGTGGGCGGCCTTGTTGGTGAACGTCAGCACGAGGAGCGGAAGCGCTCGTCCCGTGATCGATCCAGCAGGCGCGCGACCCGGCCGGTCAGGACGTGGGTCTTGCCGGAGCCTGGGCCGGCCAGTACGAGCAACGCGCCGTCGTCCCACTCGACCGCCTCGCGCTGGACGTCCGACAGCTCGTGCAGAGAGGCTTCGAGCCGGGTAGCCATCATGCCAGCCCCCGCAGTTGCTCGATGGCGGCGCGAAACGCCTCCGGAGCACGTTGCGCCAAGTCCGGGTCTTGGGGGATCGCAAAGCTCATCGAAGCCGGCGCGACCACCATCGCGAGCGCGACCTGCGCCCTCCTCGACAAGCGCACGATGATGCGCCGGATCGGCGAGGAAATCATGCCGCACTTCCGGAGCTGAGGACCCCGCGGCTCGCCGCACCCGCCATGCCCCATGCCAGCCAGTACAGCGACACCACGCTCGACGAGATGCAGCGTCTCTACGGCGAGGGCTACCTCTCCCCCGGCGGGGCGGAAGAGGTCGACGCCATCCTCGACGGGGTGACGGTGCGGGGGCGCCGCGTGCTCGATCTGGGCTGCGGCGTCGGCGGGGCGGCCATTCGTATCGTGCGTGAGCTCGACGCCGGCGCGGTCGTCGGCCTCGACGTGGAGGCACGCGCTCTCGAACGCGCCGCGGCCGCGGTGCGCTCGGCCGGACTCGCCCGACGCATCGCCTTCGAGCGCGTAGCGCCGGGCCCCCTCCCGCTGAGCGACGAGAGCATCGACATCGTCTTCTCCAAGGACGTCATCAGCCACCTGCCCGACAAGGAGCCGCTGTTCTCGGAGGTCGGGCGGGTGCTGAGAAGCGGGGGAACGTTCGCGTTCGGCGACTGGACGAGGGGGAGCGCGGCGGATGCGCCGTGCACCGTCCGGCGCCCCGACGGACTGGTACTGCATTTCGAGCCTCTGGAGCGCTACCTGCGAGGCCTCGAGCGCAACGGCTTCACTTCGGTCCGCACGCGCGACCACAGCGCGTGGCTCCTCGAACGGACTCGCCGCGAGCTCCGGACCGTGCGGCGTCTGCGCGGGGAGCGCTCCGACCCGGAGTCGATGGAGGACCGGATCGCGGTCACCCGACGGCGCCTCGAGAATCTGGAGACCGGACGGGTGGAGCACTGGCACGTGCAGGCGTCCAAGGCGCGGGAGACGCTCGGGAGTGCCGTGGATTGAGGGCCATGGCACTGGAATCCCGGAACGAGGACGGAGCATGACGAGACAGGCCCGCGCAGGAGAACGCCCCCGCGAAGCGTCGCGGGAGGAGAGGAAAACCCGGTACGACAACATGCAGAGCGTCATGCTCGAACGCCGTGGCGACGCCATCCGATTCCACCGCGGCACTCAGGGAACGGGCCCGCTCCCCGCGCCGGGGCGGGAGCCCGCACGCGAGGATCGGTCCGAACCCGCGATGCCGTCCCGGCGGTCGCGGCGCCGGGCCTCGGGGGAGCGCAGTGCGGGGTCGCCCCAGCCGCCTCCGCCGCCCGAGTGCACCTCGAAGACCGAGCCGGGGGCGACCGGGATCCCCTCCTGCTTGCTGCCGAGCACCTGAGGCCGCGTTCCCGGCTGGCGCAGGAGATAGCGGTGGGGGGCGCCGCTCTCGCCTCCCAGCATGCCGCACGCGCCATGGCGGATCCCGTCCCCCGCGGTGTTGGCGACCGCGGGCTCCGCGGTCTCCAGCGTGAACTCGAGATCGACCCCCGCCCCGCCCACGTAGCGGCCGTCTCCGCCGGAGTCGTTCCGGAACTCGTGCCGGGTGAAGTAGAGCGGAAAGCGCAGCTCCGCCACTTCGACCGACCCGAACTTGAGTCCGCCCGCGGAGTGCCACTCGCCGCAGTTGTGCCACCCGTCTCCGCCGGAGGAGGCGCCCGCTCCCGGGCGGGCGTGGAACATGTGCCAGATGAAGACGCGCCCGTTGCGCGGGTCGCGCCCCTTGATGGCGATGCGCAGGCGCCGCCCCCAGCCCGCCATCGTGCGGTCCGGGCAGGCCCGGGAGAGTGCGATGACCATCGCCTCGATGATCTCCTGGGCGCAGTGCGAGGTGGACATGGTCACCGGCGCGCCGG
The DNA here is from genome assembly GCA_964347195.1 of uncultured Ectothiorhodospiraceae bacterium. Lineage (GTDB taxonomy): Bacteria > Pseudomonadota > Gammaproteobacteria > HK1 > HK1 > JAJEAD01. The sequence continues at coordinate 3,890 of CAYFYD010000174.1, read as the reverse complement.
GATTCGGAGCGACGATCGTGCCCGGTCGCAACCGGATCGTCACCGGACGCATCGCCCCGTCGTTCTTCGCGATCTCGGGGTCCACGAGGAAGGAGAGCGCCATCGCGACCGCGGAGCGCGTATTGGCGTAGGCGGAGTTGAGGAAGCTCTCGACCTCGGGGTCGGAGTCGCGCAGATCGACCTCGAGATCGCTGCCGCGGACGGTCACGGTGGCGCGGATCACGATATCGTCGTTGCCGCGCCCGTCGTCGTCGAGGGTCGCCTCCCCATGGTAGGTGCCGTCCTTCCACCGGGAGAGGATCGCACGCACCTGGTGCTCGGTCGCATCGAGGATGCGATCCACCGCCGCTTCCAGGGCCGGCACCTCGAACTCCTCCGCGAGCGCGCGCAGGCGCCGCTCGCCCAGGTGCACGGAGCCGATCTGGGCCGCGAGGTCGCCCCTGAAGTCGCGCGGATGGCGCACGTTCGCCTCGAAGAGCCGCAGCAGGTCTTCCCGCCGCCGGCCGCGCTCGTAGAGACGCACCGGCGGCACGCGCAGCCCCTCCTGCCAGATCTCGGTGGCGGCCGCGTTGTAGGCCCCGTGGGTCGCGCCGCCGATGTCGGAGTGATGGGCGCGGTTCACCGTCCAGAAGACGAGGCGGCCGTCCAGGAACACCGGCGCGAACGCGGTGAGGTCCGGAAGGTGGCTGCCGCCGTGGTAGGGGTCGTTGAGGAGAAAGACGTCTCCCGGATGGACGTCGTCGCCGAAGGCCTCGCAGACCGCCTCGGTGGCCGAAGGCAGGGCGCCGACGTGCACCGGGATGTGCTCGGCCTGCGCCACGAGCCGTCCCGCCGCGCCGCAGATCGCGGTCGAGAAGTCGCGGCTCGAGTTGAGGATCTGCGAGAAGGAGGTGCGCAGCATCGCCTCCCCCATCTCTTCCACGATCCCGCTCAGGCGATGCTGGATGACGGAGACCGTTATCGGATCGACGCTGGACATGGGTCCTCCTCGAAGCGGCAGACTCGGGTCAAAGCTACAGGGATCCCCGTTCGCGCGAGAATGACGGGACTATAGTACCCGAGACGGGACAGCCCCCGACTCGCGTGTCGTCATTACCCGCGAAGCTTATCCCCGATTCCGATCGGGGAGCGGGAATCCATCATGGCTCCCCCTCTCGCGGGGAACGTCTCATGCCGCTGACCCGCCTTCCCGGATCACCGCCCGCCCGCCGCGCGGCGGGCGCCGGGTTTGACGGCGCTTCGCGCGTTCCCTCAAGCTGCGCCCGCCCCGGGGCCGGCCCCGCCGGGGGCGTCGCGAGCCCGCGCCGGCCGCGCGGCCGGCGGGGCAAGGAGTGTGACCCGTGCCGATCTACCGCACCAACCGCCATGCCGAGAGCTACGGCCAGAGCGTCGGCATCCTGCTCCTCGACGCACGCATGCCCTTTCCTCCGGGGGACGTCGCGAACGCCAGCACCTACCGCTACCCGGTGGTCTACAGGATCGTCCCCGGGCTCGCGACCGATGTGTGCCTGAACGGCGCGCCGGAGTTCGCCGGCGCGATCGCGGACGCGGCGCGCGGTCTGGCCCGACAGGGCGTACGCGGCATCAGCAGCGACTGCGGCTTCATGCTCCAGTACCAGCAGGCGGCGGCGGACGCGGTCGACGTGCCGGTGGCGCTTTCGAGCCTGCTCCAGTTGCCCCTCATCGAGAGGAGCGTCGGTCCCGGACGCCCGATCGGGATCCTCACCGCGGATTCCGGCACCCTGTCGGAGGACTTTCTCGAGCGAGCCGGAATCAGGCCCCGGAACCCGATCGTCATCCGAGGCATGCAGGACGAGCCGGAGTTCCATTCCGCCATCCTGGACCCCAAGGGCACGATGGATACCGACCTCATCAACGAGGAGACGGTAGCGAAGGCGCTCGCAATCAAGGAAGAGTATCCCGATCTCGGGGCGCTCCTGCTCGAGTGCTCCCTCATGCCTCCCTATGCCGCCGCGGTGCAGCGGGCGGTATCCGTGCCGGTGTTCGACTTCGTCTCCCTCATCGACTTCATGCAGGCCGGCACCAGCCCCCGGCGCTACCAGGGCTTCATGTAGGAGGGTCCGCGATGCCGGTCTACCACATGAGACCGCGCGCCGACGCCTACGGCTACTGCGTCGGCATCCTGCTCCTCGACGTGCGCCAACCCTTCGTGCCCGGCGACGTCGGCAACGCCACCAGCTACGGCTATCCGGTGCTCTACCGCACCGTGCCGGGGGCGACGCCCGCGCGGGTGTTCGTCGGCGATCCGGACCTGAACGACCCGGTGATCGAGACCGCGCAGGAGCTCGAGGCCCAGGGCGTGAAGGGGATCAGCAGCGACTGCGGGTTCTTCGTCAACTTCCAGGACCTGGTGACGGACTCGGTCGACGTGCCGGTGTTCCTGTCCAGTCTCCTGCAACTCCCCCTCGTCTCGTCCTTTCTCGGACGGGACCGGACCCTCGGGGTGCTCACCGCCAACACGAGCGCGCTGGGAAACCAGGTGCTCGAGCTCTCCGGCATCTCGCCCGAGCGTGAGCTGGTGATCCGGGGCATGCAGGACAACCCGCACTGGAGAGCGGCCTTCACCGATCCGGGCGAAGTGGTGGACACCGACCTCATCGAGCGCGAAGTCGTCGCCGAAGCGGTGGCGTTGCGAGAGTCCTCGCCCCGGCTCGGCGCCATCGTGCTCGAGTGCTCGCTCATGCCGCCCTACGCGAGAGCGGTGCACGAGGCGACGGGGCTGCCGGTCTACGACTTCATGACCCTCATCGACCTCTTTCAGCGCGCCACCCACCAGAAACCTTACCAAGGGTACTACTGAGTCGAGTCCAGCATGAGCGCGAGCTTCACTTCGAAGGTCTTCGAGACCAGGACCATCCGCCTCGGCGACACCGAGGAGACCATCCTCCACGGGGGGCGCCACCTCTTCGGCCGCCTGCCCCGGGCGTTCGAGGGCATCGGACAGATCGGGGTCATCGGATGGTCCTCCCAGGGTCCGGCCCAGGCCCGGAACCTGCGCGATTCGCTCGAAGGCAGCGCCATCCGGGTCAAGGTGGGCCTGCGCGAGGGTTCGTCCTCGATGGCGAAGGCGGCCGCCGCCGGCTTCACCCGCGAGAACGGCACGCTCGGCGAGATGTACGAGGTGATCCGGGAGAGCGACCTCGCCCTGCTCCTCATCTCGGACGCGGCGATGGCCGAGAACTACCGGCGAGTCTTCGCTGCGCTGCGCTCCGGGAAGACGCTCGGCCTCTCGCACGGGTTCCTGCTCGCGCACCTGCAGAGCATCGGCGAGTACTTCCCCTCCGACATCAACGTCATCGGGGTGTGCCCCAAAGGCATGGGACCCTCGGTGCGGCGCCTCTACGAGCAGGGCCGGGAGATCAACGGAGCCGGCATCAACTGCAGCTTCGCGGTCGAGCAGGACATCGACGGGCGCGCCACGGACCATGCGCTCGGGTGGGCGGTGGCGCTCGGCTCGCCCTGCACCTTCATGACCACGCTCGAGTCCGAATACAAGTCCGACATCTTCGGCGAGCGCGGGATCCTGCTCGGCGCGGTGCACGGCATCGCCGAGAACCTCTACCGGCGCCTCATCGACAATGGGATGTCGCACGACGAGGCGTTTCTCAACTCCGCTCAGTCGATCACCGGACCGATCAGCAAGACCATCTCGCGCAGCGGCCTGAAGGCAGTGTACGAGGATCTGAGCGACGAAGAGAAGGCCACCTTTCGCAGGACCTACTGTGCGGCCTACCACCCCGCCAAGGACATCCTGATGGAGATCTACGATGACGTCGCCTGCGGCAACGAGGTGCGCAGCGTCATCAACGCCACCAGGCGCCACGGCGAGTACCCGATGGGCAGGCTCGACGGCACCGAGAGGGGGCAGC
>CAYFYD010000173.1:0-8098 GCA_964347195.1 uncultured Ectothiorhodospiraceae bacterium | reverse complement strand
AATCCCGAAGCTCGGAGTCTGAAGCCGTCAAGCCGACTTTTGAAGAGCCCTGCGTACTTCCCGCCCCGCTACACTCCCGGTGGTATCTCGCGCTTGCGCCTCGCCACGTAGTCCCGCAGCGCCTCGTCGAGCGCAGGGTCCAGGGGCGGCGCTTCGTACTCTTCGAGAAGCTGCTTCCAGACGCGGTTGGCGCGCTGGGTGGCGGTGAGCGCTCCGCGTTCCTCCCAGGTCTCGAAGTTGCTCCAGTCCGAGACCACCGGCGCGTAGAAGGCGGTCTCGTAGCGGGCGATGGTGTGGGTCGCCCCGAAGAAGTGGCCGCCGGGCGGTACTTCGGCGATCGCGTCGATGGCAAGGGTGTCTTCGTCCACCACGATCGGCTGCAGGTACTCCCCCATCATCTGAAGCATCTCCGCGTCGATGACGAGCTTCTCGAAGGAGGCGACGAGGCCGCCCTCCAGCCATCCTCCGCTGTGGGCGATCATGTTGCCGTGGCCGGTCACCGCGGCCCAGATCGACATCTCGCTCTCGTAGGCGGCCTGGGCGTCGACGACGGTGGAGGCGTTGGTGTTGCTGGTGCGGTAGGGCACCCGGTAGCGGCGCGCGAGCTGCCCGCCCGCCTGGGTGGCCTTGACGTACTCCGGAGTGCCGAAGGCGGGGGAGCCGCTCTTCATGTCCACGTTGGACGTGAAGCCCCCGTAGACCACCGGCGCGCCGGGGCGCACCACCTGAGCGAGCACCATCCCCGCGAGGGCCTCGGCGTTCTGCTGGGTGAGAGCGCCCGCGATGGTAGTCGGGGCCATCGCGCCGAGCAGGGTGAAGGGCGTGACCACCACCGGCTGGCCCGCCTCGGCGAGCACCGTGAGGGCGTCGGACATGCTCTCGTCGAGCTGCCGGGGCGAGTTGGTGTTGATGTTGCCGAGGCCGACCACCCGCCCGGGAAGCTGCCCGTAGTCGATGCCGTGCACGATGCAGAGCATCTCCAGCGCGTCCCGGGCCCGGAATCCCCCGAGCATCGGCGCGCTCCAGATCTTGTCGTGACAGGTGATGGCGGCGTAGCACTTGTCGAGATGGCGGCTCTCCGCCGGCAGGTCGAGCGGCTCGAAGGGGCTCGCCCCGCCCGCGTGCAGAATGTCGAAGGACTGCACCAGGCGCAGGAAGTCGCACATCTCCGCGTAGGTGCCCGCACGCCGGCCGCGGTCGGTGTCCGAGACGAAGGAGGGACCACCCACCGGAAAGAAGTTGATGTGGTTGCCGCCCAGCGTGATCGACTTGGCGGGGTTCCTCGCCCGGATGGTGAACCGAGACGGCGCCAGCGCCATGTGCTCCTCCACCATGAGGGGATCGAAGCGCACCATCATCTCTTCGTGGTCCACTTCGGCGCCGGCGCGCGCGAGTCGTTCGCGTGCGTCGGAGCCCAGCATCTTCATCCCGATCTCGGCGAGCACCCGCAGCGACGCATGGTGGATCGTCTCGATCTGGTCCTCGCTCAGGACCTCGATCGGCGCGAGCGGGTTGACGAGGTTCCGCCACGGCAGGCGGGGCACTGCGGTGCCCGCTACCCGTCGCTCCCGGCGCCGCCGTCTCCCCGCCGCCACTCTGCGCCTCCACGGGAACGCGTCGGGGGCGACGCGGCCGGCGCGCTCCCGGGCCACCGGGCCCGGCGCCTCGCTCCGTGCTGCACCGCCCCGTGCCACCGGGCCCGGTGGCCCGATCCCCGGCGCGGCCTCCCGCGCCCGAGATACCGGTCGCCGACGAGCGTCCTCGTCCTCCAACTTCGTCCCTCCCCCCGGCTCGCAGCGCGATTCTACGAGATAGTCGATGGGCGCACAGTCCTCATGGCCCCCGCTTCGGGGAGCGACGCCCCGGCGCGCGAGGTCCACTGCACCGTTCCCGGCCGCCTGCCGGTCGGCCCGCCGATGCCGTGTCCCGGTGCGGCCTCGCCCTCCGCCTCGTTCGTTCCTTCGCTTCACCACGCCCCGGACACCTCGAGCCCCCACCCGGCCAGTGCGCCCAGGACCACCACCAGCCAGGGCGGAACCCTCCAGGACGCCAGCAGCACGAGCGCCGCGAGCGCGAGGGCGAAGGCGGCGCCGGAGCGCACCCCCGCCGTCCACACCGGGTCGTAGAAGGCGGCGAGGAGGAGGCCGACGACCGCGGCGTTGATGCCGAGCATCGCGCGGCGGGCCGGCTCGTGACGTCTCAGCCGCTCCCACCAGGGCAGCGTGCCGATGACGAGGAGGAAGGAGGGCGCGAAGATCGCGACCAGGCAGATCATCCCTCCCTGCCATCCCCGCGGGGGGACCTCCATCACCGTGCCGAGGTAGGCGGCAAAGGTGATGAGCGGTCCCGGCAACGCCTGCGCTGCGCCGTAGCCGGCGAGGAAGGCGTCCCGGGAGACCCAGCCCGGCGGCAGCACTTGTGCTTCCAGCAGGGGGAGCACCACGTGCCCGCCTCCGAAGACCAGGGACCCCGAGCGGTAGAAGCGGTCGGCGAGGGCGAGGGGTTGCGAGGGCCATGTCGCCGCGAGCAGGGGCAGCAGGGCGAGCAGGAGGAAGAAGAGCAGGAGCGACAGGGCCGGAAGCCCCGCGAGCGGCGTGTCCCGCCGCGCTGACGGGGCGGAAGGCGATTCCTCCCGCAGAAGCAGGAGCCCGGCGAGCGCCCCGCCCGCGATGACCGCGAGCTGGGCCGCCGCCCCGGGCAGCGCGAGGACGAGCGCGGCGGCGAGCCCCGCGAGCGAGATACGCGGAGGGTCCGGGCACAGGGTCCGGCCCATGCCCCACAGGGCCTGCGCCACCACCGCGACCACCACCGCTTTGAGGCCCGTGAGCAGGCCCACCGGGATCGCCTCGTCGAAGGCGATGACCCCGTATCCCAGCGCGACCATCAGGATCGCCGAGGGGGCGGTGAAGCCCAGCCACGCCGCGAAGGATCCCGCGAGGCCGGCCTGTCCGAATCCGATGCCGATGCCGATCTGGCTCGAGCTCGGCCCGGGGAGCATCTGGCAGAGCGCGACGAGGTCGGCGAAGCCGCGCTCCTCCATCCACGCGCGGCGTACTACGAACTCCTCGCGGAAGTAGCCGATGTGCGCTACCGGACCTCCGAAGGAGGTGAGCCCGAGCCGCAGGAAGGCGACGAAGACCGCCGCGGCCGGCCGCCGTCCCGCCGTGTGCCCGGAGGCTTCGGAGCCCTGCTCCACGCGCTGCCGCTCAACCCGGCCTACCGACTATCGCCGTAAAAGCCGCATCTTCATCCTTGTCGAACTCCAGCAGATTCGGCTGACTTTCCCGCAAGAGTCGTTCCACATCGTCGGTAGTGCAGCTCCCCAACTTGACCCATACGACCTTGGGCGGTGGACCATGAAGGAAGCTGAGCTGATGGAAGTCCTCATCTTTCGAAACGATAGTGAAGCCCCTGGATTTCGCGTAGTCCCAGACGGCTTGATCGGACGCTTCTTGAAGGCCGACATTTCGCACGTGTTCCGAGTCGGGGAATGCATCGACCAGACGCCCGGCGAGCTTGTGCGAAAGATTGTGATCGAATAGCAGTTTCACGATGTTTCAACCGAAAGGTCTCATCCACCTCCACTACCGCTCGTTGATCGAGGAACGCCCTCACCAAGTCACGCTGATCCGGTTGGCCGAGCGTGAGGCGATACAGGAGTCTGAGGATGGCGCGGCCCGTCACGGCATCCAGAAGCCCCAGGCTACGAAGCACCCCTGAGTCCTCGTGCCGGACGCCTGACGAGTGGATGTGAGAGACTGTGGTCGAATAGCGGCTTCAGGAAGCCTCGAATGACACGAGCCGCCGCTCTCGGTCGGCGGCGAACGCGAGACAGGCGCGAACATCGTCCTTCGTCAAATCGGGAAAGTCATCCAGGATTTCCTGCTCCGACATGTCTGAGGCGAGGTAGTCCAGCACATCGTATACGGTGATTCTCATCCCGCGGATACAGGGTTTGCCACCGCGTTTGCCCGACTCAATCGTGATTCGATCCCGATAGTTCATACTCGACTACCGCCGTGGAATGAGCCGCCGTGTTGCGGAGGTGTAACGACCATACATACTCCCCCGGGTGAAGCTCGAGCCACTGGCTCGAAGGGTGTCCGAATCGTCCGCATGGCGGATCTTCGTTCTGAGAATGGACGAGGCGGACGAGGGCGCAGGCTCAGGATCGAGCGCCGGCAGGGGCCGGAAGCTTGCCCTCTTCCGCCAAGCGCGCGTCGTGGCCGGCGCAGATGTCGAGCTCGGTCTCGCCGCGCGCGAAGCGCCGGATGTGCCCCCAGTGCAGCCGGAAGTACGGAGCGCTCGGCAGACGGTAGCCGAGGCGTTCCTCGATCTCGCGGTGCAGCTCCGGCAGCCGGTGGAAGGGGACGCCGGGGAAGGTGTGGTGCGCGGTGTGGTAGGTCATGTTCCAGTTGAGCCAGCGCATGAAGGCGTTGGTGGTCAGGGTGCGGGTGTTGAGCAGGGTGTTCGGCTCGTGGGTGAGTCCGAGGTGCTCGCCGCCCCCTTGCAGCATGTAGGTCCAGCGCATCACCACGAAGGGTCCGATCCAGTAGTAGAGCGGCCACCAGGACTGCGCCGCCACCGCACTCACCAGGACCGCCGCGTAGCCCGCCACCATCCACCGCGCGCAGGCGATCACCGAGCGCCGCTGGCCCGCGCTCAGATACCAGTCATCCGCCCGGCCGAGCGCGTGGAGGAAGATCCGGGGCACCTTGTGGCGGATCAGGGTCATTCCGGAGAGGTAGAGCAGGTATCCTCCCGTGGTGCGGATCGGGCCGCGACCGAGCTCGGTATCCTTGTCCCAGCTCTGGGTGTTGCGGTGATGGGTGTAGTGGGACCAGCGGTGGTCCGAGTTGGCGTTGAAGATGAGGAACCCGCAGACGAAGGCCACCGCCTCGTTCAGCCGGCGGGTCCTGAAGGCGGTGAAGTGATCGCACTCGTGCTCGGGGGCGTAGAGGAAGTTGACGAGAAGCCCCTGGAGCAGGAAGAGCGGCACGCACCACCACGTACCCCACGCGTAGTACATCGCCACCGAGTTGATAGCGATCGCCCCCCAGTGGCTGGCGAGGTAGAGGAAGGCGGGCCCGTTGCGCCGCACCGAGAGCTCGGCCAGACGCTCCCGCGGGATGACCCCCTTGACCCCGATGAAGTCCTGCATGCGACAGCCTCGCGGCGGATGCGGCCCGCGAAGCGTACCACTCGGGCCGCGACGCTGAGAAGGCGCTGCCCGAGGCGCGCAGCAACATCCGGAAGTCGATGTCGGGCGCCCGTCCGGGCATCCGGGCCCGCCATTCCCGTGCCCCCTTGCGTCATTCCCGCGCAAGCTCGCCCTCGACCCCGATCGGGAGCGGGAATCCATTGCGGTCAACGCCTCCCGAAGCTCGAGTCCCGAAGAGCCCTGCCGGCGCGCGAACGGGCACGACTGCTCGACTCGGCCTCCCCGATCGATCCGCAGCGGGACGCAACGGCTCCGAGACGAACCCCGGTAACCGGGCTCTCGTGATGGGCCGGCCCACCGCGCTCCAGGCGCTGAGAAGCGTCCGCTACCGGCGCTTCTGGCTCGGCTCGTTCGCCTACGCGGGCGCGGTGCGCCTGGTGATGATCGGACAGGGCTGGCTGGTCTTCGAGCTCAGCCGCTCGCCCCTCGACCTCGGGCTGCTCGGAGCCGCCATGGCGGTTCCCGCGATCCTCTTGACCTGGACGGGCGGGGCGCTCGCGGACCGCGTGGACCGGCGCAAGCTGCTGATGGCCGCGTCCGTGGCGACGATGACGCTCCTCGTGCTGCAGGCGGCCCTCGACCTCTCGGGCGTGGTCACCGTGTGGCAGGTCCTCGCGATCGCGGTGCTTCTCGGGCTCATCGGCGGCCTGGAGTGGCCGGCGATGCAGGCCCTCATGCCCAGCCTCGTCGCGCGGGAGCACTTGATGAGCGCGGTCGCGCTGAACGCCATCGTGTGGCAGGGCACCCGCATGGTGATCCCGGCGCTCGGAGGCATCGTAATCGCGCTGTGGGACACCGGGGTGCTCTTCCTCGCGGCGGTGGCGGGTCCCGCGAGCATGCTCGCGGTGCTCTGCGTCCTCGACGCCGGCGCCGTCCCCCGCGCCCGAGGCCCGGCAGGCGGCGCCTTCGCCGAGGCCCTCCGCTTCATCCTTCGCCACCGGCTCTTCGCGGTGCTCATTCCCCTTTCATGGGCGGCGGGGTTCTTCGGAAGCTCCTATCTCCAGCTCATGCCGGTCTTCGCCGATCTGCTGGGCGCGGGCGGCGCGGGCTTCGGTGCGCTCATGTCGGCATCAGGAGTGGGGTCGGTGCTGGGCAGCCTCATCGTCGGCAGCCTGAGCGCGGCGCGGCGGCCGGGGTGGCTCATGCTCGGGAGCCTCATCGCCGCGGGAACCGGCCTTTTCGGGTTCGCTCTGATTGCGGGGTTCGCGGACCTCCTCCCGAACGCCTTCCATGCCGGCATGCTCTGCGTTGCCCTGACGAACCTGTTCATCTCCCTCTTCATGGTCACCGCGATGAGCGCCCTCCAGCTTCGCTGCCCCGACGGACTGCGGGGCCGGGTCATGGGTCTGTACGGCATCGCCTTCAACCTCATGATCCTCGGTGCGCTCTTCATCGGCGCGCTCGCCTCGTTCATCGGCGCCGCGGCCGGCCTCGCGCTTACCGCCCTCGTCGTCATCCTGACCGCCGCCGCCGTCCTCGCCACCCAGCCCGAGGTCCGCGGCCTGGACGGCAGGAGCGCAGCCATGTGAGAGCGAGGGACACGAGTCCCGGTTTGCGCGGAGCTCGAATGAAGCATCCGGTTCCAGGCTCCGTGGCAGTGGCCCGGACCGGTCCGGCCGCTGGCCGGCCGTGCTGCCCCGCGAGCGCGGGCGACGCGCCTCGAACGCGGTCCAAGCCGCCTGCCCCCGCCGTGCTGCCCCGCGAGCGCAGGCGACGCCTCGTCGGGACTCGCCGACTCAGATCAGGACGCCCGCGGCCTCCGCGAAAGTCCGGTCAAAGGTCTTGATGCTCGTCGTCTGCCGCCGGCAGCTCGCCAGGTGGCAGAGATCCCGTGCGCCGATCCGGGGGAAGCACCCGTGAAGCTGCCGGGCGAGGGCCACGTCCGCGCTCTCCAGCGGCCAGACTTCCACCTTCGCTTCGGCGATGAGCGCCACGGCCCGGTCCAGATCCCGCTCTCGGGACACGGGAAGGCAGGCATGCATCAGCTCCTGCAGCACCTCGGCGGAGGGGCACAGGCGCATTCCATCGTGGACAGACTCCCGGAAGAAAGCCCGGGCCCGGCCCTTGAGCGGATGCGGCTTCCCGACCGCGTACATGAAGACACTGGTATCGACGAAGGTCATGCGTCCGGCCGGCCCCTTCGGCGGGACCGATCGATGGCCGCGAGGTGCTCCTCCCAGTCCGGCTCGACGCCAGGGGATTGCCGGGCATCGCACTCGGCGAAGAAGGCGTCTACATCGGCCACCGATCGGAACCCCCCTGCCTGCGACTGCCGGTACAGCCGTTCCCGGGCCGCAAGGCGCAGCCAGGCGCTCACCGTCATGCCCTCCTTGCGCGCCTGGTGGACGAAGCGGGCGCGGTCGTCGTCCGGCATCACCAACTGCACTCTGGCCACCATGTCTCCCCCTCGTGCGAGGATGCGGATGTGTAACGACCATACACACTTGCCCGGGTGAAGCTCGACCCACTGGCTGGCAGGGTATCCGAATCGTCCACACGGCGGAGGTTCGTTCTGGGGATGGAGGGAGGTGGGCGCGAGCGCCGGTTCAGGCTCGGGCTCCCGCGGGAGCAGGAAGCTTGCCCTTCTCCACCAGCCGCTCGCGTGGCCGGCCTCGCGGTCAGCGCCCTGATCGTCGTGTCGGCGGGCACCGTCGCCCTGGCCACCCGGCCCGAGGTCCGCGCCCTGGACGGCCGGGCCGGAGGTCCCGTGAGAGGAATGAGAGTCGAAGCCCGGGCTTCGCACTCTTGGGCCTCGGTCCTGGGGGCCTCGTCGCTCCGCTCCCCGCCCCCCAGGGCCGGCGCGTCAGCTCCCAGCCACGTCGTGGGCTCTCTGTCTGCTCTCATCGCTATTCACCTCCGCCGCCCTCACCAATTCCA
>CAYFYD010000172.1:0-8102 GCA_964347195.1 uncultured Ectothiorhodospiraceae bacterium | reverse complement strand
GGATCCAGGTCGGCGACATCCTGAGAATCCCCGGGGGCTGAGGCAGGGCCGCCGGCGCGAACCCGGACCCTTCACGCCGGGCCTTCGATGAGCGCCCCGCCCAGGCACTCGTCCCCTCGATAGAGCACGACGCTCTGTCCCGGGGTGGCCGCCCACTGCGCTCGCGCGAAGCGCACCCGGACCCGCCCCCCGTCCGCCGGGAGGACCACGCAGTCCTGGTCGGGCTGCCGATAGCGGATCCTGGCCCGGCAGGCGAGCGGCAGGCGCGGAGGCGCTCCGGCGATCCAGTGCGGGGAGGCGGCGAGGATCTCGCGGCAGTAGAGGGCAGGGTGGTCACGTCCCTGCGCGACCCGCAACCGGTTGCCTTCGAGGTCCTTTCCGTACACGTACCAGGGGGCGCCGCTGCCGCCGCGCCGGCCGCCGATCCCGAGGCCCTGCCGCTGCCCGATGGTGTAGTAGGCGAGCCCGTGGTGGCGCCCGAGCCGCTCCCCTCCGGTATCGACGATCGGACCCGGGGCGGGCGCGATGTAGCGCTCGAGAAAGCGCCGGAAGGGACGTTCGCCGATGAAGCAGATCCCGGTGCTGTCCTTCTTCTCGCTGCACGGGAGCCCCGCCTCGCGCGCGCGCCGGCGCACCTCGGGCTTGCGCATGTCTCCGACCGGGAAGAGGCTTCCGCCGAGCTGATCCTGGGTGAGGGTGTGGAGGAAGTAGCTCTGGTCCTTGTTCTCGTCGGCTCCCTTGCGCAGACGGAAGGCGCGGCCCGAACGCGCGACTCGCGCGTAGTGACCGGTGGCGATGCGGGTCGCGCCGAGGTCCCGGGCGTGCTCGGCGAAGACCTGGAACTTCACCTCGCGGTTGCAGAGCACGTCGGGGTTGGGGGTGCGTCCGTCGCGATACTCGCGCAGGAAGCGGGTAAACACCCGCTCCCAGTACTCGTAGGAGAAGTTGACGGTGTGAAGGGGCATGGCGAGGTGCCGGCAGATGCGCTCCGCGTCCTCGAGGTCCGCCGTCGCCGCGCAGTATCCTTCGTCGTCGTCCTCTTCCCAGCTCTTCATGAACAGGGCGCTGGCGCGAACGCCCTGCTCCTTCAGGCGAAGGGCGGCGACGGCGGAGTCGACCCCGCCGGAGAGGGCGACGAACACGTGGTCCCGGGGGGACATGGGGTCTCCGGGGCCGGAGAGCGGGAGGCTCGTCCCGGATGCCGTCACGATCACTTCGACGGCTGGGTCTCGATCTGGATCGGCTCGATCCGGGGCGCCGACCACGGACCCCGGATGGAGTAGTAGTGGGCGAAGATCCGATCGAATATCCGGGTGTTGAGGATCCGCTCACCGAGCCAGATGGGGAGGAGAGGCATGCTCTCGCTGAGCTTCGGGGTGAGGGTGAGCATGTGGTCGTAGTCCTCGTCGACGAGTCCGGTACGCCCGGCGATCTCGATGGTGGCAGTGGGACTCTCGATGACGAAGTTGTTGGTGTAGGCGTCGCCGGATTCGATCGAGAAGCTGCCTTCCATCAGGTCGAAGGCGAGACCCTCCTGGAACAGGTCACGGAAATCGAGCGCGAGGCGGCGGGGGAGCGAGGGCAGGATCAGAAGGCCGAAGAGGCGGCCGGTGGCGCCGCGCCGAACCCGGGTGAGCCGCCCCTCGCTCGCGCGAAAGTGCAGGATGCCGTCGAGGCGTCCGAGGTCGAAGTCGAAAGGCGAGCCGGGCCAGGTCGCGCCGATGAGCACGTCGGTGGTCCCCGTTATCGATTCCGCCCCGGCGTGACCGACGGCGCCGAGCAGACGGCCGAGGTCGTCGCTGCGCACCTCGGCGTCGACCGAGGACTCGTGCGCCCCGTCTTCGAGCCGCCAGGTGCCGCTGCCGCGCGCCTCGTAGCCTTCCCCCCGCAGGTAGAAGGACTGCACCCGCGTCCCTGAAGGGTCGGGCACCGCAACGATGTCGACGGTCCCGAGCGTGCGGTCGCCCAGCTTGCACTCCGCGCAGGTGAAGCGGAACGCGGGCAGGGCGCCGGGGTCCGGCGAGGAGGCGGAGAAGGATCCCGATCCTCCCGCGCCCTCCTCCCGCTCCGGCACGATGAGGCGGTCCAGGTGGACCATGACCGGCCCGGAGCCGGCCGGAATCCGAACCTCGCCGAGGACGTTGGCGCCGACGAGCGACGCGGTCCACGTGGAGGACGCGTCGGCCTGCGCGCCGATTCGCGTCGTCCCGAGCTGCACTCCGAAGGCGTCCAGCTCGTCCACCTGCAGGTTCAGCTTCCGCATCCCGGACAGAGGTGAAGGGACGGGTTCCCCGGCGGCCGCGCCGGCATCGCGCGCCGCGCGCGCGCCGAGGAGGTCCAGCCACCTTCCGAGGGACAGATGGGGCAGGGACCCGCTCAACGCGAGGCCCTCGACATCGGGCACTTCGGCGTCGTCTCCGCCGAGACGGATGGCGCCCCGCTCGAGGCGCGGACCCGCCGCGCCGGCGCCTCTCAGGGCGAAGACCGAAGACACGACTTCGCCGTAGCGTGCCCGCAGAGTCCGTCCGCCCCCGCGGTCGAGCTCGAGCGAGATGTCGAGGGCGACGGAGTCCGGCGGCGCCTTGGCGAGGGGAGGGGGAAGATCGATGCGCGCACCTCGCAGGTCCGAGGATACCCGGATGGAGGCGGTCGCCTCGCGTCCGCCCGGGCGCGTCTCCAGGTCGACGACGCTCCGCCATCGGGTCTCGCCGGAGAGCCGGGACAGCCAGGCCGGCCGCCGCGCCCCGGGCGCGGCGAGCAGCCCGGCATTGCGCAGGTGGGCCGCGAGGTGGTCGCGCGTCGTGGTGCCCTCGGCGTCGATCCGCACTCCGCCCTCGGGTCCCGACGGCGCCACCCGCAGTGTGATCGGCCGGCCGAGATAGCGGGCCTCGACCTCCTCGGCGGCGATCGCCGCCCCCTCGAAGGAGAAGACGCCGCTCAGGTCCCGGAGGCCCTCGTCGAGGCCGGGCAGATCCACGCGGTTGTCGCGCACCGCCAGATGACCGGAGACCCGCTTCGGCCCCGCGGGGAGGGGAAGCACGATCCGCAGCGCGAGATCGGCCGGCCCCTGCGCACCCGTGAGGTCCAGGACCTCCCGGAAACGCGGAGCGAGAGGGCTGTCGCGCAGGAAGTCCGCGGCCTGAGCGGTGGTGCCGGAGAGCTCGCCCTCGACATGCAGCGTCGTCCCCTCTCCGCCCATGCGCGGGATCTCCACCCGGCCGCGCCGGAGCTCCGCCCCCTTCACCCGTCCCGCGCTCAGGTCGAACGCCGCGCGGCGTCCCTCGAAGCGCAGCTCGGCGTCGAGGTCCCGGACGCCGGGCCAGCCCCGTGCGTAGCGCAGCTCCACTCCCGACACCCGGGCCCGGGCCTCGACGCTCCCCCCGCCTTCGTCGAAAGGCCAGTCACGGAGCGCGCCCTCGATCCGCACTTCTCCCGCCTCGAGACGACCGCCGTGGACCGCCCGCCGGACCCAGGCGCCGAGGCGGGGTGACAGCACTCCCGCCGGCAGATAGGTCGGAAGCTGCGACAGGTCGCCGTTCTCGAGCCCCAGCCGGAGGCCGAGCACCGGTTCCGGGTCGGCGTCCGACCAGTCGACGCTGCCCTCGAGGGAGCCCGAGAGGTGCGTGTTCCCGAAGGTCAGCTCGGGTATCTGCACGCGGGTGGCATCCCCCTCCCGCCGCCAGTCGACGCGGCCGAGGACGGTGGAGAAGGCGAGTCTCCCGTCGAAGACTTCCGGCCACTCCCACTCCATGGCTCCGGAATCCGCTTTCAGCGTGCCGCGGCCGGGCGCGACCTCGATCGTCCCACCGTTTTCGGGCAGGGCCATCCGCCCCAGCGTCGTCTCCAGCACGGTGTCGAGCAGGCGGAAGCGGCCGCGGGCGGACTCCATGTGTCCCCCCGACCACGTGCTCGAGAGCTCGAGCTCGGCCCGGCCTTCGACCGTCCGTCCCGGTGCGAGGCCGGAGATCCGGGCCGCCATGCCGAGATCGACGTCGTGCGCACTGAGCAGGGCATTGCCCGACCAGTCGGGTGTGAGGAGGTTGCCCTCCACATCCAGCTCGATGTCGAAGCGGCCCGAGCCGGGCTCCTCGACCGTGCCCGAGAGCGCGATGTGGCGGAGCTCGCCCCGACTGCGCAGGCGCAGATCGACGTCCCGGATCAACACCGCTTCGCCCGAGCCCGAAGGGTCCACCCAGAGCAGGCGGCTCGAGTCCATCGAGACCTGCGCATGCTCGAAGAAGAGCCGGGCGAGGGCGTCGGATCCGGTCGCGAGATCGGACTCGTCGCGCGTTCCCTGCACGTCCAGGCTTCCGTCGGGCTGGCGTATCAGCATCAGGGACGCGCCGTGCACCCTGAGCGCGGCGGGGCGGAAGGCAGCGCTGCGGACCGAGGCCCAAGCATCCAGGAGGACATCGAGCGATGCGAAGCGCGCGAGGGTGCGTTCGTGATGCCCGGGACGGGGATCGAGCAGGGTCACTCCGTACAGGATGAGGCGAGGGCTCGCACCCTTCCACTGCGTCTCCATCGACGTGATCGACACGCGCTGGCCGACCCCCCGGCTCAGCCACGCCGAGACCTCCTCGGGATAGGAGTCGAGTGCGGACCAGCCGAGCCGGACCGCGAGCACCAGGAGCGCGCCCAGCACGACGGCGCTCCCGATCAGGGCCCGCAGGATCCGGACCCGGCGGCGCCGGCGAGGGGGCGCGGATTCCGGCGGCGTGGAGTCCTGCTTGCCGTTCATCGGTCCCGGAGAGTCCGTATGTCCTCGGGAGCAGGCGCGGCGGGGGAAGGGGCGACGAAGCGGGGCGGAGGGCCGCGTCGCCTATATCAGGACCACGTCGAACTGCTCCCGGGAGTAGAGCGCCTCGACCTGCAGAGTAATGGGCCGGCCGATGAAGGTCTCGATCTCGCCGAAGGCCGCGGACTCCTCGTCGATCAGGGTCTCGACGACTTCGGGAGACGCGATGACCAGCATCTTCGAAGCGTCGTACTGGCGGGCTTCGCGCACGATCTCGCGAAAGATCTCGTAGCATACGGTATCGGGGCTCATGATGGAGCCGCGACCGGTGCAGGTGGGACAGGGCTCGCAGAGCTGCTGCTCGAGGCTCTCCCGGGTCCGCTTTCTCGTCATCTGAACCAGGCCGAGCGAAGAGACCTCGCTGATGTGCGTTCTGGTGTGGTCGCGTTCGAGCATCTTCTGAAGCGAGCGCAGCACCTGACGGCGGTGATCGGGGTCTTCCATGTCGATGAAGTCGATGATGATGATGCCTCCGAGGTTGCGCAGGCGCAGTTGGCGGGCGATGGCGGAGGTCGCCTCCAGGTTGGTCTTGAAAATGGTCTCCTCGAGGTTGCGGTGCCCGACATAGGCGCCGGTGTTGACGTCGATGGTCGTCATCGCCTCCGTCTGGTCAATCACGAGATGGCCCCCGGACTTGAGAGCCACTTTGCGACCCAGCGCCTTGCGGATCTCGTCCTCGACTCCGTAGAGGTCGAAGATGGGGCGTTCGCCGGAGTAGTGCTCCATGCGTTGCGACAGCTCGGGGATGAACTGATCGGTGAACTTCAGAATGCCGCGAAGCGCGCTGCCGGAGTCGACCCGCGCGCGTTCGATCTCGGTGCCGCTCAGCTCGCGCAGCGTGCGTATCACGAGCGGCAGGTCCTCGTGGACGAGGGTGCAGGGGAGCGCTTCCGTCGCCCCTTCCTGCACCGATCTCCAGAGGCGGCGCAGGAAGTCCAGGTCAGCGGCGAGCGTGTTCTCGTCGACCGATTCCGCCGCGGTGCGCACGATGTAGCCGTCGCCCGGCAGCGGGCAATTCGCCGGCACCGCTTCCGGGGCGGCGGGTTGCCCGTTGCCGCGGCCCGTGAGCCTCAGCATCGCGCTGCGCAGGCGCTTGCGCTCTTCGGGGTCATCGATGCGCTGCGAGATGCCGATTGCGCTGCCGCCCGGCATGTAGACCAGGTGGCGCGACGGGATCGAGAGGTGCGTGGTGAGCCGGGCGCCCTTTCCTCCGATGGGGTCCTTGAGGACCTGCACCACGATCTCCTGGCCCGGCTCGAGCAGGTCTCCGATGTCGGGCGGCGGCGCGCGAGGGCCCGGAACCTCGCGGGCGGAGCCCGGGGGGTCGTTGCCGGAGGAGCCCGGGGGCGGTGCCGCCGCGGACCGGAAGCCGTCCGGGGGCGCCACGTCCGAGGCGTGGAGGAATGCCGCGCGCTCGAGACCCACGTCGACGAAGGCCGCCTGCATGCCGGGCAGGACGCGGCAGATCCGGCCCTTGTAGATGTTCCCGACCAGGCCTCGCCGGTTGGCCCGCTCCACGAAGACCTCCTGAAGAACGCCGTTCTCCACCACCGCGATGCGCGTTTCGCGGAGCGAGACGTTGACCAGAAGCTCTACACTCATGCGGCGCGGCGTTCGCCGGGGCGCATCGCCGGGGCGCATCGCCGGATCGGTCGGACAGTCCTTGAACTGGCTGATTTCACGAGTAAAGTTGTGAGGTCGGAGGATTCCGGCGCGATTGCTGCGCAGTGTAGTTTGAAGGGGAGGGGCGGACAATCTCGCTCCCCGGTCGTGGATGGGAGGAGCAGGCAGATGGCGGGAAAGATCGCGCTCGTCGTGACGCTCGGTGTGCTCTGGGCGCTTCTTTCCGGGCAGCACTCACCGCTCTTCGTCGGACTCGGGCTCGCCTCGGTGGCGTTCGTGACGCTCATCGTGCGGCGAATGGAGCATGCGGACGGGACCCGATGGGAAGTCCGCCTGCGCGGGCTCGCCACCGCCCGTTACTGCGTCTGGCTCTTCGGACAGATCCTTCGTGCCAACGTCGAGGTGGCCCGTCTCGCGCTCAGTCCCCGGATGCGCCCGAGCCCGGTCGTCCTGCGGGTGCGCGCCCCGCCTCGCACCGAGCTCGCACGGGTGATCTTCGCGAACTCGATCACGCTCACTCCGGGGACGGTCACGATGCGCCTCGACGACGAGGGAGTCGAGGTGCATGCGCTCACGAGGGCCGCCGCCGCGGGTCTCGCGAGCGGCGAGATGGGCCGCCGGGTCGCGGAGCTGGAGCGATGATCGCGGCGACCGCTCTCGTTCTCATCGTCTCGATGGCGCTGGTGCTGGTGAGGGCGCTGCGGGGTCCGACCCTCTACGACCGCATCCTCGCCGCCAACCACATGGGCTCGGCCGCGGTGTTGCTGATCGCGGTGTACGGCTTCCTCGACGGCCGGCCGGACTTCCTCGACATCGCGCTCGCCTATGCCCTCATCAACTTCATCGCGGTGATCGCGGTGCTCAAGTACTTCGCCTACGGAGACCTCGGCGTGGCCGCGAGGCGGGAAGGCGGCAACGATGTCTGACATCCTGGGGGGCCTGCTGCTCGGAGCCGGGATCCTGTTCACGCTCGCCGGGACGGTGGGTCTGTTGCGCTTTCCCGACTTCTACACTCGACTGCACGCGGCCGGAGTGACCGAGACGCTCGGCGTGATCGCGATCGTCGCGGGGCTGATGCTGCACGCGACGGAGGCAGGCGCGCTCGTGCGGCTCGCGCTCATCGGGCTCTTCATGCTCGTCACCGCGCCGATCGCTTCCCATGCCCTCGCCCGGGCGGCCCGGCACCGGGGCGTGCCCCCCGCCGCCGAGGAGCGCGAGCCATCGCCTGGCACCTGATCAGTATCGGCCTCCTCGCCTTCATGGTCGCGGTGGCGGTGGCGGTGGCGGTGCTGCGCAATCTCTTCGCGGCGGTGATGCTCTTCGCCATCTACAGCCTTTCCGCCGCCGCGCTCTTCGTCGCCCTCGACGCGGTGGACGTCGCGTTTACCGAGGCGGCGGTGGGCGCCGGGATCTCGAGCATCCTCATGCTCGCCACCCTCGCCGCGACCAGCAGTCGCGAGAAGCCGGGCCGGCACCGGCGGGCCCTGCCGCTCACGCTCAGTCTCGCGCTCGCCGTGGTGCTCCTCGCCGGCCTGCAGGACCTCGCTCCCCTGGGAGACCCTGGTGCGCCGCCGCATACCCACGTCGCGCCGGAGTACCTGAGCGGGACCCCCTCCGAGATCGGCGTGCCGAACGTGGTGACCGCGGTGCTCGCGAGCTACCGGGGCTACGACCCCCTGGG
>CAYFYD010000171.1:0-8128 GCA_964347195.1 uncultured Ectothiorhodospiraceae bacterium | reverse complement strand
ATCGCCTGATTCCAGTACTTCGAACCCCGCAACTCGACTTCTGAATGGTCCTGCGTCATTCCCGCGCACGCGGGAATCCATCCGGCGAGCTATCATAGGCCCTTCCGCCCTCCTCCCGACCGCGAACCTCTCTTCCCGGAACCGGACATGCCACGAGAGTACGTGGAGAGAATCCTGCGCGCCAGAGTGTACGACGTGGCCCGCGAGACCCCGCTCGACCCGGCGCCGCTCCTGTCGCGCCGTCTCGGCAACGAGGTGCTCATCAAGCGCGAGGATCTGCAGCCGGTGTTCTCCTTCAAGGTGCGGGGCGCCTACAACAAGGTAGCCTCGCTCTCCGCCGAGGAGCGCGCGCGAGGGGTGATCGCCTCGTCGGCCGGCAACCACGCCCAGGGCGTCGCGCTCGCGGGCCGGCGGCTCGGGGTCCGGGCGCTGATCGTGATGCCGGAGACCACGCCGCGGATAAAGGTGGATGCGGTGCGCGCCCTCGGCGCCGGGATCGTGCTGCACGGCGTCTCCTACGACGAGACGCAGGCGAGGGCGATGGAGCTCGCGGCCGAGCGCGGGCTCGTCTACGTACATCCCTTCGACGATCCCCACATCATCGCGGGGCAGGGCACGGGGGCGATGGAGAGCCTGCGCCAGCACGGCGAGGCCATCCACGCCAGCTGCGTGGCGAGCGGGGGGGGCGGACTGATCGCGGGCGTCGGCGCCTACGTCAAGGCGCTGTGGCCCCGGATCCGGATCGTCGGGGTGGAGCCGGAAGAGGCGCCCACCATGCACCATTCCCTCGCGCGCGGCGAGCGCGTCGTGCTCGACCAGGTCGGCATCTTCGCCGACGGGGTGGCGGTCCGGCAGGTGGGCCGGGAGACCTTCCGGATCGCGCAGGCCTGCGTGGACGAGGTGATCCTCGTCAGCACCGACGAGATCTGCGCCGCGATCAAGGACATCTACGAAGACACCCGCTCGATCGCGGAGCCCGCCGGAGCGCTCGGGGTGGCCGGCATGAAGCGCTACGTGGCCCGGGAGGCAGTGCGCGACGAAACCCTGGTCGCGGTGGACTGCGGGGCCAACGTGAACTTCGACCGGCTCCGCCACATCGCGGAGCGGGCCGAGATCGGCGAAGAGCGCGAAGCGTTGCTCGCGGTCACGATCCCGGAGCGGCCGGGGAGCCTGCGCAAGTTCTGCAAACGGCTCGGAGACCGCAACATCACCGAGTTCAACTACCGCGTCGCCGGCGAGAGCGATGCCCACATATTCGTCGGCGTGGAGATCAAGGGACGTCCCGGAGACCGGGAAGCGTTGATCGAGAGCCTTGTCGAGGGCGGCTTCCCGGTCGTCGACATGAGCGACAACGAGATGGCCAAGCTCCACACCCGGTACATGGTGGGCGGGCGGGCGAGCGGCGTGGAGCAGGAGCTGCTGTACCGATTCTTCTTTCCCGATCGCCCGGGCGCGCTGCTGCGCTTTCTCGACCACATGGGCGCGCACTGGAACATCAGCCTCTTCCACTACCGCAACCACGGCTCGGACTACGGCCGGGTGCTCATGGGGATCCAGGTGCCGCGCGACGAGCACGTGGACTTCCAGGACTTTCTCGAACGGGTCGGCTACGAGTACGTGGACGAGACGCGCAATCCCGCCTACCGCATGTTCCTCGCCTGAACGCGGGGGCGGGGTCGGCCCGGTGCCCGAGCCTACTCGAGCGAGAGAATGTGGTCCCAGTGTTCGCGGGAGACCGGCATCACGGACAGCCGGTTGCCGGGCCTCAGGAGGACGAACCCCTGGAGCGGTCTCTGCATCCGGAGCTCCGAGAGGCTGATGACGCGCCGGAGCTTGCGCACGAACTTCACGTCGACGTGATACCAGCGCGGGTTGTCCGGGTCGCTCTTCGGGTCGTAGTGCTTGTCTTCGGGGTCGAAGGCGGTCTGGTCCGGGTAGCCCTCGCGCGCGATCTCCATGATGCCGGCGATGCCGGGCATCGCGCACTTGGAGTGGTAGAAGAAGGCGAGATCGCCCTTCTTCATCTCGTCGCGCATCATGTTGCGGGCTTGGTAGTTGCGCACTCCATCCCAGCACTCGGTGCGCCGGCGCGCCTCGCGCAGGTCGTCGATGCCGAACTCATCCGGCTCGGATTTCATCAGCCAGTAGCGCACCGTCGCGTCTCCTCGCCGTCAGGACCCGGGCCGGTCGATGCCCTCCGCGAACGCCGGCGTGGATCCACGTCCCTTGAACCGGTCCGGTTCAGGGGGGAGCGTCTCGAGGCGTATCAGGCATCCCGCCCAAGCGTGCGGACCTTGCGCAACAACGCCCCCGGTCCACTCCCGTGGGTAGTGAGTTAGGCTCAAGCGATCACCGGATCCATCGTCGAACGCCGCAGAGGGTACGCCGAGTCTAATACAGCGAAGCCGGCGCCAGCTACCCGTGCGCCGCGATTGCGTTGCCGAGCTTCTCCCGGAGGCGGCGGATGTCGGCCTCGATGGCACGGTGAACCTCGCCCTGCGCCTGCTGCTGCCGCACCGCCTCGCGCTGTCGCTCGTTGAATTCGTGGATCAGGTTCAGAGCGGTGATGATCACCATTCTCTCCGTGCTCAGGACCCTGCCGCCGTCGCGGACCTGCCGGAGGCGGTCGCTCAGCAGCTTCGACGACTCGATCAGCCCTTCGCGCTCGCTCGCAGGGCACGCGATCGTGTACTCCTTCTCCAGGACCTCGATCGTTACGGGAACGATCTCTTCGCTCAAGTGCCGATCTCCATCGCTCTGAGCCGTGCGATCATCGCCTCGACGCGCGTGCGGGCGATCTCCGATTTCTCGATGAGAGCCGCCCGTTCCGCCACCAAGCTGCCCTGCTGATCGCGCAGGGCCTGATTCTCGTCGCTCAGCCGCTCGCACCGTTGGATCAATTCGTCGATCTGCGCTTCGAGCGCGCTCAAGTCGGGCTTGTCCATGGCGCGGTCGATGAGGTGCGAGATCCCGGAAGAACGCCTGACACGGGCCACCGACTATAGGATCGCAGCGCGAGAGCGGTCAATGCCGATAGTTCCGCTCCGAGCCCCGGTGGTAGCATGGCCCGCCGTCCCGACCGAGGCGCGTCTTCACCCGCTGCAGCGCAGCCGACCCATCCCGGAGGCACCATGAAGACCAAGGAGTTCGCCCGCCGTCGCCGCCGGCTCATGGAGGCGATGGGCGCTTCGAGCATCGCCATCATCCCCACCGCACCCGTGCGCTTCCGCAACCGGGACGTGGACTATGTCTACCGCCCGGACAGCGACTTCCACTATATCTGCGGCTTCGAAGAGCCTGAAGCGGTCGCGGTGCTGGTCCCGGAGCGCGAGCAGGGCGAGTTCCTGCTCTTCTGCCGGGAGCGCGACGCGCAGAAGGAGGCGTGGGACGGCACCCGGTCGGGACTCGAGGGGGCGTGCACGGCCTACGACGCCGACGACGCGTTCCCCATCGGCGACATCGACGACATCGTGCCGGGCCTCATCGAGAACCGATCGAGCATCTATTACGCGATGGGCTTCGACGTGGGCTTCGATCAACGGGTCATCGGGTGGGTGAGCAGGGTGCGCGCCCGCGCCCGGGCCGGGGTCAACCCGCCGGCGGAGTTCGTGGCCCTGGATCGCATCCTGCACGACATGCGCCTCGTCAAGAGCCGGAAGGAGCTCGGGGCCATGCGCCGGGCGGTGGACATCAGTGCGCACGCGCATCGCCGCGCGATGGCGATGTGCCGGCCGGGCATGTACGAATACGAGGTCGAGGCGGAGCTGCTCTACGAGATGACCCGGCGCGGCAGCCGGAGCGTCGCCTACCCGAGCATCGTCGCCGGCGGCGCGAACGCCTGCGTGCTCCACTACTCGCGCAACCGCGACCAGCTCGAGGACGGCGCCCTGCTGCTGATCGACGCCGGCGCGGAGTACGAGTACTACGCGGCCGACATCACGCGGACCTTCCCCGTGAACGGCCGCTACTCACCTGAGCAGCGCGCCGTCTACGAGCTGGTGCTGGCGGCGCAGGAGGCGGCGATCGATCAGGTGCGTTCCGGCAACACCTTCGATGACCCTCACCGGGCGGCGGTGGACGTCATCGCCCGCGGCCTCATCGATCTCGGTCTGCTCAAGGGACGGCCCCGCCAAGTGATCGGGAAGGAGCGCTACCGGAAGTTCTTCTTCCACCGCACCGGCCACTGGCTCGGCATGGACGTCCACGACGTGGGCGACTACAAGATCGGGGGCGAGTGGCGGGTGCTGGAGCCCGGAATGGTCATGACGGTGGAGCCCGGGGTCTACATCCGGCCGGGAGAGCGCGGCGTGGCGCGCAAATGGTGGGGCATCGGAGTCCGGATCGAAGACGACGTGCTGGTCACGAAGGAAGGGCCGGAAGTGCTCACCAATGCGGTGCCGAAGCGGGTCGAGGAGGTGGAGGCGCTCGTCGGCATCGGGGCGGCGGGGATCGAGGCCGCCTGACGCCGCACCAGGGTGCCCTCCTCGACCTCCCGGATCGCGGTCGTCGGAGCGGGGCCGGTAGGCGCGACGCTGGCCCTCGCGCTATCCCGGGCGAGTGTCCCCGTCGCTCTCGTGGAGCGGCGCGACAGACCCCCTTCGGGGTACCGGCCCGTCGCGCTGTCCTACGCTTCACGGCGGATCATCGAGGCGCTCGGCGCGTGGTCCCGGCTCGCCTCGCCCGCCTCGCCGATCGTCCGGGTCCATGTCTCGCAGCGCGGACGTTTCGGCGCCACGCGCCTCGATGCCGCCGACTACGGGATGGAGGCCCTCGGCTGGGTGAGCGACATCGGCACCTTGGTGGGTGCCTTGCACGGTTTCCTCTCGGACGCGCCGGGGGTACGTCTCTTCCCGTCCACGACGGTCGCGGGCATCGCGCGGCACCCGAGCGGAATCCGGCTCGAGCTCTCCGGCGCCGCGGCGGAGGCCGGAACCCGGACGCTCGAGGTGGACGCGGTGATCGCGGCGGACGGAGGACAGGCCTCCTGGTGCGCCGACCTCGTCGAGACCGTCGAAGTGCGGGAGTACGGGCAGGTCGCGCTCGGCGCCCTGGTGCGAGTGGAGCGCGATCACCGATCCGTCGCCTACGAGCGTTTCACACCGGAAGGCCCGATCGCGTTGCTTCCGATGCGCGGAAGGGCCTGTGTGCTGGTATGGACCCTGGCTCCGGAGCGGGGCCGGGCCCTGGCGCTCGCCCCGGAGGCGCGCTTTCTGGATGAGCTGCACCGCGCCTTCGGGGACCGTCTGGGGCGCTTCCTGGAAGTGGGGCGCCGGGAGACCCTTCCCCTGCGACGCACGCGCGCCCGCGCCGCGCCCGGCTCACGGGTCTTCCTCGCCGGCGCCGCCGCCAACACCCTGCATCCGGTCGCGGGACAGGCCCTGAATCTCGGGTTGCGCGATGCCGCGGTGCTCGCCGAAGTGATCGCCGGCGCGCTGCGCACCGGCGTCGATCCGGGATCGGAGACGTGCAGCGAGCGCTACCGGGCGCGCCGCCGCCGCGATCAGCGCACGGTGGGCCTCGCGACCGATCTGCTCGCGCGTGGGTTCCTGCCCGAGCTCGGACCTCTCGCGCTGTTGCGCGCAGGGGCGCTCGTGGCCCTCGATCTGGCGCCTCCCGCAAAGCGCGCGCTCGCACGCCACGCGATGGGGCTCGGGCTGCCCCAATGCCGGCTGGTCAGAGGGATCCCGCCATGAACTGCGATGTCGCGATCGTGGGCGGGGGAGCGGTGGGCGCCACCCTGGGCGCGGCCCTCGGCGCGGCCGGGATACCGGTGGTCCTCATCGAGGCGCGGGCCCCGATGCCCGGAGCGCAGGCTGCCGGCGACTCCCGGGTGAGCGCGCTGACCCCGGCCTCCCGCGCCGTCCTGGAGGGTCTGGGGATCTGGGCGCACCTCGCGCCCGAGCGGGTGTGCGCGTTCACGGACATGCGGGTGTGGGAGGAGCCGGGAAAGGGGGACATCCACTTCGACGCGGCCGACCTCGGGTCGCCCGCGCTCGGCTACATCGTCGAGAACCGTGTACTCGCGGGCGCGATCGAAGCGCGGCTCTCCGCCCTCGAGCCGGTGCGCTGGTGTCGTCCCGCGCGGCTCGAGCGCGTGCACGTCGAAGCATCGGGCGTGGCGCTCGAAACGGACCGGGGCGGGGTGCGCGCCCGCCTCGCGGTCGGCGCGGACGGCTCGCGCTCGCGCACCCGGGAGCTCGCCGGGATCGGCCACCGGAGCGGCGACTTCGGTCAACGTGCGGTAGTGGCGACGCTGCGCACCGAAGGGGGCCACGAGGGCACCGCCTGGCAGCGATTCCTTCCCGGGGGTCCCCTCGCCCTGCTTCCTCTGTGCCGCGGGCGGGTGTCGATAGTGTGGTCGACGGAGCCGCAGCACGCCCGGCGCTTGTGCGCCATGTCGGAGTGCGCGTTCGAGTCGGAGCTCGAGGCGGCCATCGGAGGCCGGCTGGGCCGCCTTCGGCTCGAGAGCGGGCGCGACAGCTTTGCGCTTCGCCACCTGCGCGCGGAGCGCTACGTCGCGGAACGAGTTGCCCTCGTCGGCGACGCCGCGCACACTATCCACCCTCTCGCCGGACAAGGCGTGAACCTCGGTCTGCTCGACGCCGCCGCGCTCGCCGAGGTGCTGGTCCGGAGCGAGGCGGCAGAACGCGACATGGGGCGCCACGCCAACCTGCGGGCATACGAACGGGGACGCAAGGGACACAACCTTCTCGTGCATCGAACGATGATCGCCTTTCACCTCCTGTTCGGAGCGCAGTCGGCAGCGCTCGCCGACCTGCGCAATCTCGGTCTCCGCCTCGCCGACCGCAGTCCGCCCCTGAAGCGCTTCTTCATGCGCTTTGCCGCCGGCGCGCTCGGCGACCTGCCCGCACTCGCGCGCACCGGCCTCGCCGGCGCTCCCTTCGGGGAGCGCGGCGCCTTCTCGGGCGGGCGCGGGTAGCGGACGGACATCCCTGCGGCATGAGCGCCCTCACCCCACTGTACCGGAGCGATCTCGACGAGCTGCGTCTGCTCGGGCGCGGCAAGGTCCGCGACATCTACGAGGTGGACGACGAGCACCTGCTGATCGTCGCTACCGACCGCCTCTCGGCCTTCGATGTCGTGCTGCCGGACCCGATTCCCGGCAAGGGCGAGGTGCTGACGGCGTTGTCGCGCTTCTGGTTCGGGCGCACCCGGTCGATCGTCGCCAATCACCTGAGCGCGCGGGCGGTGCACGACGTGGTCGAGAGCCCCGGCGCGCGCGCCCTTCTCGAAGCGCGTTCGCTCGTGGTACGCCGCCTGCGACCCCTGCCGATCGAGGCCATCGTGCGCGGCTACCTGATCGGTTCCGGATGGAAGGACTACCTGGCCACCGGTTCGGTGTGCGGCATCCCTCTTCCCGCGGGCCTCGAGCAGGCCGCCCGCCTGCCCGAGACACTGTTCACCCCGTCCACGAAGGCGGAAGTGGGCGAGCATGACCGGAACATCAGCTTCGACGAAGCGGGCGCCCTGATCGGCCGGGAGTCGGCCGAGCGCGTGCGCGAGGCGAGTCTGCGTCTGTACGAGGAAGCGGCGGTCCACGCGGCCGAGCGCGGCATCATCATCGCCGACACCAAGTTCGAGTTCGCGATCGACGAAGACGGCGTGCTCGTGCTGATCGACGAGGTGCTGACCCCCGATTCCTCCCGCTTCTGGCCGGCCGACGGGTACCGTCCCGGCCGCAGCCCGCCGAGCTTCGACAAGCAGTTCGTCCGCGACCACCTGGAAGCCACGGGGTGGGACAAGCAGCCCCCCGCACCGCGGCTGCCCGACTCCATCGTCGCGGCCACCACGAGCCGATATCAGGAGGCGCGCGAGCGCCTGACCCGGTAGCGCCGGGAACGACCCGCCTCCCTCGGCCGCGGGGCTATTCAGAAGTCGAGCTTCGGGGTTCGAAATGCTGGATTCAGACGATGGATTCCCACTTCCGCTTTCGCCGGGGGCAGGCTTTGCGCGGGAATGACATCATCCGTGCAAGACGTGTCACTTCCAACGACAGCAACCAACCCTTCCATAGCCGTCATTCCCGCGCCCCTTCCGTCATTCCCGCGGAAGCGGGAATCCATTTCGGTCAACGAACCCCGAAGCTCGACCTCTGAAGAGTCTTGCT
>CAYFYD010000170.1:0-8201 GCA_964347195.1 uncultured Ectothiorhodospiraceae bacterium | reverse complement strand
GCGGGAATCCATTCCGATCAACGAACCCCGAACCCCGAGTTTCGAAGAGCCCTGCCGTACGCAGCTCGTCTCTCGAGCGCCGGGCCGCGCATGCCCGAGCGCAGTCGGGGCACTGCGCCCCCTCCGGCGGGCGGGCGAGTCGTTTCGTGCTCGCCGGCGGGCGGGCGAGCTCCGTCCCCTGTCGTCTCCGCCGCCGGGCTGAGGCCGGGACGTCACCAGGATCCCGTATCCTCCTCATCCTGTCCCCCGGCGGGAGGCCGGATCCGCTTCCGTGCGGTCGCGCGTCGGGGCGTCCGCGCCTCGAAGCCGGCGTCCCGAGGTCCCGCGCCACCCCGGCAGCGGAGTCCCGCCCTTCTCCCGTGACCCGCACCGCAGACCCGCCGAGCCTCAACGCAGCATCGAGAGGTACTCGCCTTCGAACTTCATGAACCGGCGTCCCAGCTCACCCACCGCGCGGTAGAAGGAAGCCGATCTCGCGTCCCGCAGGTCGCGGAAGAAACGCTGCATCCAGGGCTCCAGGTGACGGGCGAAGAAGCGGCGCTGACTCGCGAGCTCCTCCCCTTCGGCCGCCAGCATCGCCATGACCTCGAGCAGCGCGCACGCGTGGTCCTCGGTCTCGGAGACCCTTTCCGAGCGTTCGAATCCGAGTCCCGCGAGGTCCGCGCGCAAGGCGGCCAAGGGCCGGTCCATCATGAACCCGGTGATGTACCAGGAGCCGTAGGGCACCAGCTCACCGCGGCCGAGACCGATGAAGAGCGCGTGGTACTCGTCGTCCAGCGCTTGCGGGGTGGCCGCGACGGCGGCCTCCCGAAGCACCCGCCAGGCATCGCCGAAGAGGGAGTCCGGATCGGACTCGTCCGTGCCGATCCCCGCCACCCGGTCGATGAGCGGGCGCTCCGGAGGCGCGGCGAGCAGCGCGGCGAGCAGCGCGTAGGTATGCGAGCGAACCCGGTGGTCGCGGGAAGCGTGCTCGTCCTGCGCCGCGGCGCTCACAGACGCTCCCCGATCCCCCCCGGCGATCCCGGGCCGGCGCCCGGCCCGCCCCGTAATCGTCGCCGGCAGGGAGCTCGCCGGGAACACTCGGAAGTCGATGTCGGGCGCTCGTCCGGGCATCCGAGCCCGTCATTCCCGCGCAAGCTTGCCCTCGACCCCGATCGGGGGCGGGAATCCATTTCGGTCAACGAGCCCCGAAACCCGAGCTCTGTACCGCCCTGCGGACCTCCCCCGCCGTCCGGCGTCGTTCCCGCCCGCTCCGTCAGGCTCACCCGCCGGCTCCTCCCTCTCACTCTAAGGACCGCGCCCGGGGTTGATGTCGAGGAGACCGCCTCCGTCCCTGAACATGTCCTTGACCCGACAGTCCTCGCACATCCGCAGGCGCGCGAGCGCCTCGGGCTTCTGGAACATCCAGTGCGCGGCGAGTCTCTCGGTCATGCGCTCGATGATCTTCGCGGTGGCGAAGGGCTTGCCGCAGCCGACGCAGTGGAACACGCGGTCCTCGTTCAACACCCGGGTCGCGAGGCGCGCATCGGCATCGTAGAGAAAGCGCGGCGTCCGCCGGATCGCCCCCTCGGGACAGGCCCGCTCGCACAGTCCGCACTGCACGCAGTTCCACTCCACGAAACGCAGCGCCGGCACGTCCCCGCCCGGTGCCAGCGCGCGGGCGGGACACACCGAGGGACAGGCCATGCACAGGGTACAGGTCGAGGCGTCGACTTCGATGCTCCCGAAGGGAGCGCCGGCCGGCAACGGAATCGATTCGGCGGGCGCGGGCGCACCGAGCGCGAGGTGATCGATGGCGTGGGCGAGCAGGGCACGCTTCTCGTCGATCGCGACGAAGCGGGCGGGCTCCCCGCCCGGGGCCCCTTCCGGCGCGGGCTCCTCCGGCAACGCCTCCCCCCCGTCGTGCCAGGCGATGCAGGACGCGGAGTAGCCGAGCCCTTCGAGCAGCGCGCGGCCGAGCGCCATCTGCTCGTCGAGGGCCGAGCGCACGGACCGGGGAAGGGCGGAACCCTCGAGCAGCCATACCGCGCGCGCGCCGTAGGCGAGGAGCACGAGCCACGCCTCGAGTCCCGGCGAGCCGAGCTCCTCGACCTCGCAGGGAAGGACCCGTGCGGGCAACGCCTCCTCGTATCTCTCCACCCAGGCCCCGCCCTCTTCCCGATCGTGGATCAGGACGAGCGGTGCCTCGTCGCTCACTTCGCGGTACGCGGCCAGCGCGTCGCGCATCCCGTCGAGGAGATCGCCGGTGCTCGGATACGCGTAGCGCATCGCGCCACTCGGACAGACGCTCGCGCAGCTCCCGCCCCCCTGGCAGAGCCAGGGATCGACCTCCACCTTCTCGCCCCCACTGCGGATCGCATCGGTCGGGCACGCGTCGATGCAGCGCGTGCACGCGGTGATGCCCCGCGCTCCGTGGACGCAGATGTCCGGGTCGTAGCGGAAGTAGCGCGGCTTCTCGAACTCGCCCACCAGGTCCGGCATGGCCGAGAGGGCGCGCTCGAGGTCTTCCGCTCCCGCCGCGTGGTAGTAGCCGGGCGGCGGCACCTCGCTCTCGATGAACGGCGTGTCGTGCAGGTCGAGCACCAGATCGAAGGGTCGCTCTTCGCTCAGGACGGAAGGCGCGATGAGGGTCTCGTCGGGGCCGATGATCCGGAAGGCGCCCAGATAGCCGTCGACCGCGGTCACCCGCGCCCGGATGAAGGGAACTCCGCCGCCGGCGTCGCCGGGCGCGATGGCGGTGCCGGCGAGCGGGGGCGGCAGGGCGTGCACGGCCTCGGCGGCCCGTGCATCGGACCCGAGCACCGCGACCCGCCCGCCGGACTGGTAGCCCACGAGCGAGGTCGGCTCCGTCCGATGCGCCGCGAGGCGGGCGAGCGCGGCCGCCCGGGCCGCGGTGCCGGAGGCCGAACGCGGCTCATCCATGACGGAACCCGCCTCCGCCATTGCGGCCGGCGTCCTCGGTAGCAGCGCTCGTTTCCGTCTCTGGCATGTCCCGAACGGGCTCGGCCGGGTCGCGGAGCGACTCCGCTGCCGCATCGGGAAGAGCCTGGTCCCGTTCTTCGGTGTCGGCCGGGAGAGCGTGCGGCGTCGTGGAGTCGCCCGCGTCGGGGGGCCGGGGCGGGACACCGGACTCGGCTTCGTCCGGCCCTCTCGTCTCCTCGTTCGCTTCTCCGGCTTCGCCCGCCGGCACCGCACCCCGCTCCGCGGGTGGAGCGGGCGCAAGGGAAAGCGCTCCGGCTGCCGCCTCGTCCTCCCCCGCGGACCCGGCCGGGAGCCGGGGGGCGGAAGCGCTCTCCTCCTCGCGCGTCGCCGCTTCGCGTTCGTCCGGGGCGGTCTCCGCCGGCGCGCTCCGTGCGGGCTCGACGGACTCTTCCGTCTCGGACTCCGGGTGCTCGGGCCCGGCGGATTCCGCGGCGGGGGCGCGGTCGCGCCGGGCGTGGAAAGCCTCCTTCAGGACCTCGAAGGACCTGAAGTCGTCGTCGTAGTCGTCGAGCCCGTCGGTCACGTTGAAGAGCGGGCTGAGGAAGAGCTTGCGCAGGGCGAGGCGGCGCAGCTCCTCGCTCACCCCCGGCGACAGGAATCCGCTGTAGTCGCTCTCCGGGCCCAGCGAGTCGAGGGGAGGCATGTCGGAATCGCCGAGCGCCGGCGGCGCCTCGCGCGCTTCGGCGCTCCGGGGAGCGGATCCGCGCGAAGGCTCGGCGGCCGGGGCCGGGGTTCCGCCGGCCGGCTCCCCGGAGCGATCGAGCGCCCGGCGCTTGCGCCGCGACCAACGCACGAGCGGAGACTCGGGCTCGTTTCCGTGCTCCGGCCTCCGGAGACTCACTCTCCCCGGCTCCAGTCGCGGCGCCGGCGCTTTCGCTTGACCTTGGGACGGTAGTTCTCGACCACGAATCGCTCCACCCACTGGTGGACCTTGTCGGGCATCGGCACCGAGAATACCGGATCATCGGACTCCAGGTGCGCGCTCGCCTCGTCCTGATCGGCGGTCACCACGACCGGGGTCAGCGTACCGGCCGCGTCCTCCGACTCCTCGTCGAGATGGCACACCACGAACAGGCAGGGACGGTCGCTCTTCAGGTTGTACCAGTAGCCCTCGCAGATGTCACGGAAGAGCTCGAGGACGAGCCCGCTCCACATCCAGGTCTCGCGCTCGCCGTCTTTCGAGACGAGCGTGCGCCCGGGCGTCGACTCGACGACCCGCATGCCCGCCACCACCGCACGAACCTCCCACTGCGGGAGGGTCCACTGTCCGGCGCTGACCTCCCGCCGCTCGACGAGCACGGAGACCGGAATGCGCTGAGGAGACGGGGCTGACTCTCTCATCGGATCCCGGTCCGGCGGCGGACGCGCGTCAGACCCGGTCGGACTTCGCCCCGCTGTCGCGTACCTGCGCCATGACTTCGGCCGCGAAGTCCGCCGCCTTCTTCTCGATGCCTTCGCCGACCTCGAAACGGGCCATCGACTTCACCGACGCCGCGGCGCGCCCGAGATACTCGCCCACCGACTGGTCGGGGTCCTTCACGAAGGGCTGACCGAGCAGGGTGATCTCGCGAAGGTACTTGGCGAGGCGTCCGTTGACGATCCGATCCTGAATCGCCGCTGGCTTGCCGCTGTCGGCGACCTGGGCGAGCAGGATCTCGCGCTCCTTCTCCACCAGGTGCGGGGGCAGGTCCGCCTCGCTGATGGCGAGGGGGCGGCTCGCCGCCACGTGCATCGCGACGTCCTTGCCGAGCGCGGGACCACCGCCCTCCACCGCGACGAGCGCCCCGATGCGCCCGAGATGCGAGTAGGCGCCGAGAGTGCCGCCCGGCGACGAGAGCAGGGCCACTCGGCGAACGCTGATGTGCTCGCCGAGCTGCGCGACGAGCTCGCGGCGGCGCTCTTCCGCGCTCGTGCCTTCCTCGTCGAGGCCCTGCCCGAGCAGCGCCTCCACCTCCCGCTCGCCACTTCGCAACGCACAGTCGGCAAGCGCCTGAACGAAGGTCTTGAAGCGCTCCTCCTTCGCAACGAAATCGGTCTCGCAGTTGACTTCGACCATTGCGCCCTGCGCGGACTGCGCCGCGATGGCGATCAGCCCCTGCGCGGTGACCCGACCCGACTTCTTGTCCGCCTTCGCCCGGCCCGACTTGCGCAGGTACTCCACCGCCGCTTCGAGGTCGCCCTGCGTCTCGACGAGCGCCTTCTTGCACTCCATCATCCCCGCGCTCGTGCGCTCCCGCAGCTCCTTGACCAGGCTTGCCCTGATTTGCATGGCCGGCGTACTCCGCTTCAGCCCGCGGGCGCCCGGGCGCCGGTGCCGGTCCCGGGCTCCGTCGCCGCTCCGGACGCCCGGGCCGTGGACTTGAGAGTCACCTTCCTGCGCACCGGGGTTCCTCCGGTTGCGGGGGCGCTCTCCTCGGCGGGAGGCGGGGGCGCCGCCTCGTCGGATGGCGCCGCCGGCGTCCCGGCTGCCGCCTCGGGAGACTCCTGGCGGTCCGGCTCGGGACCGACGGGAAGCTGGGCGGACATGCGCCCCTCCATCACCGCATCCGCCGCCCCGTGCAGGTAGAGCTCGATGGAGCGAGTCGCGTCATCGTTGCCCGGAATGACGTAGTCGACGCCCTCGGGCGTGTTGTTGGTGTCGACCACGCCGACCACCGGGATCGAGAGCTTTACCGCCTCATCCACCGCGATCTTCTCGTGGCCGACGTCGATGATGAAGATGGCGTCGGGAATACCGTCCATGTCCCGAATGCCGCCGAGGCTGCGCTTGAGCTTGGCCGCTTCGCGCTGGACCGACAGTCCCTCCTTCTTGCTGAGCCGGTCCAGCCCCCCCTCGTCGATGAGGGCCTCGTACTCCTTCAGCCGCTTGATGGAGTTCCTGACGGTGCGGAAGTTGGTCAGCATGCCTCCGAGCCAGCGCCGATCGACGTAGGGCATGCCGCAACGGCCGGCCTCCCGCGCAACCACCGCCTGGGCGGCGCGCTTCGTTCCCACGAACAGAATCGTGCCGCGATTGGCCGCCATGCGGCGCAGGAAGTTCACCGACTCGCTGTAGAGCGGGAGCGACTTCTCGAGATTGATGATGTGGATCTTGTTGCGCTCACCGAAGATGTAGGGCGCCATCCTCGGGTTCCAGAAGCGGGTCTGGTGGCCGAAATGCACTCCGGCCTCCAGCATGTCGCGCATCGTGATTTCTGCCATGGACAATGGCCTCTCGATCGGGTTGCGCCTCCACGCGCCTCCCGCATCGACCCCGTTGCGACCGGGGCACCCGGATGGGGAAATGGTGCGCGTGTGTGATCTCCCGCCGGCCGGTTGCCGGTCGGGGCCGCGCTTTATACCATAAGGCGATTGGGCGCCACAAACCTTCGAAGTCCCGCCCGGGAATGAGAAACGTCCCCTTGTCCCGACGCCTCTCCGGCCAGCACATTTCGATCAAGTCGCCGGAAGAGATCGAGAAGATGCGTATCGCAGGTCGCCTCGCGGCCGAGGTGCTGCACATGATCCGGCCCCACGTGGTACCCGGCGTCACCACCGGCACCCTCGATCGGATCTGTCACGAGTACATCGTCGGCGATCTGGGCGGCATCCCCGCACCGCTCAACTATCACGGATTTCCCAAGTCCATCTGCACTTCCGTCAATCACCAGGTCTGCCACGGGATTCCGGGAGAGCGCAGGCTGAAGAACGGCGACATCCTCAACATCGACGTAACCGTCATCAAGAACGGCTACCACGGCGACACGAGCAAGATGTTCATGGTGGGCGCGCCGTCCATCGCGGCGAAGCGGGTGACGCGCGTCGCCTACGAGTCGATGTGCATCGGGATCGAGATGGTGCGCCCCGGCATTCGCCTCGGCGACATCGGGCACGCCATCCAGTCTCACGCGGAGAAGAGCGATTGCTCCGTGGTGCGCGAGTACTGCGGCCACGGGATCGGGCGCGTGTTTCACGAAGACCCGCAAGTGCTGCACTACGGGAAGCCGGGGACCCGCGAGCGCCTGGAGGAAGGCATGACCTTCACCATCGAGCCGATGGTCAACGCGGGAAAACGTCACGTGAAGCTCATGAAGGACGGTTGGACGGTGGTGACCAGGGACCGCAGCCTGTCCGCCCAGTGGGAGCACACGGTGCTCGTGACCCGGGACGGCTTCGAGGTGCTCACGAGACGGGCCGGGGACGAAATCTAGCCCGCATTCGCCACCGGACTCTTCGCGGGCGGACGCCTGAGCCCCATCCCTGGCCCGGGTTCGCCCCGACCTCCTGGTGCGGACGCCGATCCCCTCACTGCCCTGAGCGGGCGTACTCCCCCGAGCCACTTCGACCCAGTCACCACTACTCGGCGGACGCCGCGCGGTCCCTGCTTCGCTTGCCGGGCGGGCGAGCCTTCCCCGGCTTGCCCGCTCGCCGGGACGAAGCGCCGCCGGCGCTTCACCTGCGCACGAGCTGCGCCGCATGGGCCGCCATGAAGCCCGGGAGGAGTGCCGACAGGAGCTCGGCGCTTGGCCGGGCGCACGGGGAGCCCACCGGGGAGAGCCCGGGGGGGCGAGCTCCTTTCAGCCGCCCGTCACCGGGGGGAAGAACGCGACCTCGTCACCGTCCCCGACCGGATGGTCCCTCTCGACGTAGTGGAGGTTGACGGCCGCGAGGACGTTGGCGGGCAGGGGACGACCCGCGCCGACCCGCGCCCACACGTCGACCACCGTCATGCCCTCCTCGGCCTCGATACGCGCATCCGCACCGCCGAGGTCCTCGCGCAGACTCGCAAAAAACCGGACCGTGACCACTTGGGCGAGGCTTCTCCTGCAAGCTCGGGGGGCAGGATGACACCGGCCCCGAGGAAGGGCAACTTGATCCGGCGCCGCGCACGCGCCGATTATCGGCCCCGGCGCGCCAGGGTCATTGCGAGCATGAACGAGCGAGAGCTCACCCACTTCAACCGCCGGGGCGACGTGCACATGGTGGACGTGGGGGAGAAGACGCCGGCGCGGCGCCGGGCGGTGGCCCAGGGCCGCATCGAGATGCGGGCCGAGACCCTCGCCCGCATTCTCTCCGGACGGCACGACAAGGGGGACGTGCTCGCGGTGGCACGGGTGGCGGGAATAATGGGGGCGAAACGCACCGCCGATCTCGTGCCTCTCTGCCACCCCCTCCCCCTGACCCGGATCGATCTCGACCTCGAGCCCTCCGAATCGCCTCCCGCCGTGCTCTGCACGGCC
>CAYFYD010000169.1:0-8208 GCA_964347195.1 uncultured Ectothiorhodospiraceae bacterium | reverse complement strand
GCAGTGACGATGAGCTCGGGACCCCCCGCCTCGAGCGCGGCGAGCTTGTTCGCGAGCAGGCGTGTTGCGAGTCCGCGCTGGAGGACGGAGTAGG
Organism: uncultured Ectothiorhodospiraceae bacterium; assembly: GCA_964347195.1. Classification (GTDB taxonomy): domain Bacteria; phylum Pseudomonadota; class Gammaproteobacteria; order HK1; family HK1; genus JAJEAD01. The sequence goes on along the minus strand of CAYFYD010000169.1, from coordinate 8,114 downwards.
TGCCGGCGGAGCCGCAGCACAGGTGGGGATCGGCGACCGGGGCGAGCGCGAAGCCGGCCTCTTCGAGCCGAGCCTCCACCCGCCCCCGGATCTGCTGGCCGTGCTGGAGGGTGCAGGGAGACTGGAAAGCGATCCGGCCGCGTGCCGCCGCCGGGGTCGCGATCGCGCCGACCGCCTCGCTCGCGTCCCGCGCCATCGCCGAGACCCGTGCCGCCTTCGCCGCGTAGGCGGGGTCCGTGGCCAAGCGCTCGCCGTAGTCCTTGATCATCTCCGCGCAGGCGCTGGAAGTGGCGACCACCGCCTGCGCCCCCGCCTCGATCGCCGGCCACCACGCGTCGATGTTCGCCCGCATGCGACGGAGCGCCGCTTCGCGCGCCCCGAGATGGTAGCCGAGCGCGCCGCAGCACCCCGCGCCGGGCGCCCGCAGCAGCGAGACCCCCTGACGGTCGAGCACCCGCGCGGCGGCGGCGTCGATGCCGGGGGCGATAGCGGGCTGCACGCAGCCTTCGAGGCACAGCATGGTGGCGCGGTGGCGCCGGGCCGGCCACGATCTGCGGCGGCGCACAGGCGGCACCCGGCGCCGGAGCGGGCGCGGAAGCAGGGGACGCAGCGCGCGCCCGAGCGCGAGGAGGGGTCCGAAGAGGCCGTGCCGCCCCAGGAGCCCGACCAGGGCGCGCCGTCCCGCGCGCTCGGGCCACGGTCTCGGCGCCCGTTCTTCGACCACCGCGCGGCCGATGTCGGCCAGCCGGCCGTAGCGCACCCCGGAGGGGCAGGTCGTCTCGCAGGAGCGGCAGGTCAGGCAGCGGTCGAGGTGACGGCGGGTGGCCGGCCCCACCGGCCCGCCCTCGAGCGCCTGCTTGATGAGGTAGATGCGCCCCCGAGGCCCGTCCAGCTCGTCTCCGAGCAACTGGTAGGTGGGGCAGGTCGCGGTGCAGAAGCCGCAGTGCACGCACTTTCGCAGGATGGCGTCGGCCTCGCGGCCCTCGGGGCGGTCGCGGATGAAGTCGGCGAGACGGGTCTGCATCGCGTCCTACCAGTCCGGGTACATGCGCCCGCGGTTGAGCAGCCGCCCCGGGTCGAAGGTGTCCTTGAGGCGCCGGTGCAGCCGTTGGAGGCCGGGCGCGAGAGGGTGGTACACGGATCCGGCGCGGTCGCCGTTGCGGAAGAGCATCGCGTGTCCGCCGAGCCTCGCCGCGGCGTCGCGCACCGCCTCGGGCGCAGCCCCGGTCTTCGTCCAGCGCAGCGCGCCTCCCCAGTCGATCAGGGTCTCGCCGGGCAGCGCGAGCGGAGGGCTCGCGGGCGGCACCGAGATGCGCCACAGGGGAGCGGAGTCCCGGAAGAAGGCGCGGCGCTGGTCGCGCAGCCCTGGCCACGCTCCGGGACCCTCTTCGCGCTCGCCGCCGAGCCGGAGCGCGGCAGCTTCCACCCCGGGTCCGCTGCCCGAGAGGCGCACCCGCAGGCAGCCCCCATCGTGGAAGGCCCCCGACAAGGGCAGGGGGCGGCGCGCCCACTCGTTCAGCTTCGCGATCGAGCGGGCCGCATCGAGCTCGAAGCGCAAGGTCGTCTCGCGTTCCGGACGGGGCAGGACCTTCAGGGACACCTCGAGCAGGACCCCGAGGGTTCCCATCGCCCCCGCCATGAGGCGGGAGAGGTCGTAGCCGGCGACGTTCTTCATGACCTGGCCGCCGAACGACAGGATCTCGCCCTTGCCGTCGAGGAGGCGCACCCCGAGGACGAAGTCCCGCACCGCGCCCGCGTAGGGGCGTCGCGGACCGGACTGGGCGGCCGCCACCGTGCCGCCGAGGGTGTCGGTGTCGGCAAAGCGCGGCGGCTCGAAGGCGAGCATCTGCCCGCGCTCGTCGAGCGCCGCCTCGAGGTCGCGCAAGCGGGTGCCGCCGCGCGCGGTGACCACGAGCTCGGAGGGCTCGTAGCTCACGATGCCGCGGTGTCCGCCGACGGGCAGCGCTCGGGCCTGGGTGCGGCGTCCGAGGAAATCCTTGCTGCCGCCGCCGACGATGGACAGCGCTTCACCGTCCGCCACCGCGCCCCGGACCCGGTCCCGGAGGGCGGCGCTCAGGTCGGCGTCCATCCGAAGTGCGCTCGACGTCCGCGAACCTGCTTCATGTCCCAGCCGGCACCGGACCGCCCTTTCCCGTCATTCCCGCGGAAGCGGGAATCCATGGCCATTTGCCGATCGCGAGTACCCAGGTTTGCGTTCCTCCGAAACACGATGTGCATCCCGCCGGGAACGCGAGGCAGGGAATGAGGGCGGATCATCAGAAGCGCTCGATGTCGGGAAAGGGGATCCGGCCGCGGTGCACGTGCATGCCGCCGAGCTCGGCGCAGCGCCGCAGCGTGGGCACCGCCTTGCCGGGGTTGAGCAGGGCGTGCCCGTCGAAGGCCCTCTTCACCTCGTGGAAGCGGGTGAGCTCCGGCGAGCGGAACTGCGTGCACATCTGGTCGATCTTCTCCACCCCTACGCCGTGCTCCCCGGTGATGGTCCCGCCCACCTCCACGCAGAGGTCCAGGATCCGGCCGCCGAGCTCCTCCACCCGCTCGAGCTCCCCGGGCGCGTTGGCGTCGTACAGGATCAGGGGGTGGAGGTTGCCGTCGCCGGCGTGGAAGACGTTCACCACCGGCAGGCCGTACTCCTTCGAGAGCGCTTCGGTCTCCCCGAGCACCCGGGGAAGCGCCCGGCGCGGGATGGTGCCGTCCATGCAGTAGTAGTCGGGCGAGATGCGCCCGACCGCGGGAAAGGCGGCCTTGCGCCCCGCCCAGAAGCGCACGCGTTCCTCTTCCGACTCCGCCAGGCGCAGCTCGGTGGCGCCGCATCCTTCGAGGAGCGCACGCACCTCGTCGACCTGGGCGTCCACCTCCTCGCGGGTGCCGTCGAGCTCGCAGAGCAGGATGGCGGCGGCCGAGGTCGGGTAGCCGGCGTGGACGAAGTCCTCCGCGGCCCGGATCGCGGCGTTGTCCATCATCTCCAGGCCGCCCGGGATGATGCCCCGGCTGATGATCTCGCCGACCGCGGCGCCGGCCGGCTCCACCGCGTCGAAGGCCGCGAGCAGCACCCGGGCGCACTCGGGCCGGGGCAGCAGCTTGACCCGCACCTCCACGATGACCCCGAGCAAGCCTTCCGAGCCGGTCATGAGCGCGAGCAGATCGAAGCCGGGGGCGTCGAGGGCGGGCGCGCCGATGGTGACCCGCTCGCCCTCGATGGTGACCACCTCGAGCTCCTGGATGTTGTGCACGGTGAGCCCGTACTTGCGGCAGTGCAGCCCGCCCGCGTGCTCCGCCACGTTGCCCCCGATCGTGCATGCGATCTGGGAGGAGGGGTCCGGGGCGTAGTACAGGCCGAGGTGCGCCACCGCCTCCGAGATCGCGAGATTGCGCACCCCGGGCTGGACCCGGGCGCTGCGGTTCTCGACATCGATCTCGAGGATGCGGTTGAACTTGGCGAGGCTCAGGAGCACCCCGTCGGAGAGGGGGAGGGCGCCGCCGGAGAGCCCGGTACCGGCGCCCCGGGCCACCACCGGGATGCCTTCGCGCGAGCAGAGCGCAAGGACCGCCTGGACCTGCCAGGTGGTGTCGGGGAGCACCGCGACCATGGGAAGCTGGCGGTAGGCGGTGAGACCGTCGCACTCGTAGGGGCGGAGCCGCTCCTCGTCGTGCAGGACGCTCTCCGCGGGAAGGATGTGCCGGAGCTTCGAGACGAGCGCGTCCAGACTGGCATCGGGCATCGTCGTGCACCTCGCACCCGCGGTTCCGAAGGGATCGGCGCACATTCTATCCGGATGCGGCGAGCCCTTCGATCTCGTGGACGGGCGGCGTGTTCTCGACGAGGGCCGTTTCGTCGTTGCCGGTGCGACGAGTTCCGCGCAGAGGGTAGGTGGCCTCTTCCTGCTCGCGCACGAAACGATCGATGTTCCACTTCGATCGAATCGCGCATCACGACTCCGGTTCCGGCCTGCGGACCAAGTCGGCCGCGAGCCGCTCGCGACCGCCGGTCGGGCGAAGACGAGCGCCCGAGCCCGATGGAGCACTGGCTCTCTCCGCGAGGGAGGATTGGAGGTCTCCGGGCCTCGCGTGTAGGCTTTCCCGGGAGCGCCGACCCGTCGCGTTCCCGGAGCCGATTCGTTGCCCGAGCTGCCCGACCTGAGCGTGTACGTGGAGGCGCTCGAACGGCACGCGGGCGGGCGCCGTCTCGAGCGGGTGCGGCTGTACCGCGTCTTCCTGCTGCGCTCGGTGTCGCCTCCGATCGAGGCGGTGCAGGGCCGGCGCGTGAGACAGGTGCGGCGTCTCGGCAAGCGCATCGTGCTCGGTCTGGACGGGGGGCTCTTCCTGGTCGTGCACCTGATGATCGCGGGACGGCTGCGCTGGCGCCGTGCCGGCGCTCCGATTCCGAAGGGCAACGGGCTCGCCGCGTTCGACTTCGCGCACGGCACGCTGCTCTTCACCGAGAGCGGACACTGGAAGCGCGCCTCGCTGCACGTGGTCCAGGGGGAGGACGGCCTGCGCGCCTTCGACCGGGGCGGTCTCGAGGTGGCCGAGCTCGACCTGCACCGCTTCGGCGAGGCGCTGCGCCGGGAGAACCATACGCTGAAGCGGGCGCTCACCGATCCCCGGATCCTGAGCGGGATCGGCAACGCCTACTCGGACGAGATCCTGCACGCGGCGCGCCTGTCGCCCTTCAAGCAGACCCGTAGCCTCTCCGGGGCGGAGCTCGCAGGGCTCTTTCGCGCCACGCGCGAGACGCTCGACGGGTGGACCCGGCGCCTGCGCGCGGAAGCGGGAGAGGGGTTTCCGGAGAAGGTGACCGCTTTCCGGGAGGGCATGGCCGTCCACGGCCGCTACCGCAAGCCCTGCCCGGTGTGCGGGGCGCCGGTCCAGCGCATCGTCCACGCCGAGAACGAGGCGAACTACTGCCCCGTCTGCCAGACGGGTGGCAGAGTGCTCGCCGACCGCGCCCTCTCCCGGCTCCTGAAGGCCACTTGGCCGAAGAGCATCGAGGAGCTCGAGGCTCGAGCGCCGGCTGCATCCGGAAGGCTCGATGAACGTCCTCGTCGAGACTCCGGCGTCGATGAGCTCGACGCTCGAGCACCGGCTGCATCTCTTTCCCCTGCTCCTCCCCGTCGCGAGTCCGCGGCCACCGTCATTCCCGCGCAAAGCCTGCCCCCGACCCCGATCGGGGGCGGGAATCCACGGCGACCACCGACGTCTACGTCGCCTACTCGGCGTCATTCCCGCGCAAAGCCTGCCCCCAGCGAAAGCGGGGGCGGGAATCCACAGACGACAACGAGACGGAGCGGAATCCATTGAACGGGGAGTCCTCCAGTCCCGGACCTCGAACCAGAGCTCTTGCCGCGGCTTCCCGAGCCCCGTCCAGTCGCGAGACTCGGCGTTTCATGACTCGCGAAGCGGCTACACTCCTTCCGTCCCGAGTCGCCGCCGCGACCGGAAGCCTTCGGACCGGAAGAGATGAGCGGTCTCGCCTCCCCCCTCCGCATCGAGATCAGCTTGCGCGAGCAGCGTCTGCGTCTCGAGGAGGGGGGCGCCGTCCGCTTCGAGGCGCCGGTTTCCACCGCCCTGCGCGGGCCGGGGGAGGAGAAGGACAGCTTCCGCACTCCACGCGGAGACCACGTGATACGCGCCCGTATCGGGGCGGGCGCGCCACTCGACACGGTCTTCGTGGGGCGCCGGCCGAGCGGCGAGATCTATACGCCGGCGCTCGGCCGCGCGTACCCGGGGCGCGACTGGATCCTGACTCGCATCCTCTGGTTGAGCGGCCTCGAGCCCGGCCGCAACCGCCTCGGGAACGTGGACACCATGCAGCGCTACATCTACATCCACGGCTCTCCCGACGAGACGAGGCTCGGGGTGCCCGGATCGCACGGGTGCATCCGCATGAGCAACCGGGAGGTGGTGGATCTCTTCGATCGGGTGTGCGCCGGCACCGAGGTGCACATCCTGGAGTAGGCTGGTGAGGGGACGGTGACGGCCGAGCCCGCCCCGAAGGGGGCACCATCGGGGATCTCCGATCGACGGCAAGGGTCCCCGGACGGGGCCGCTCAGTTGCGCGTTCCCCCGAGTCGAGCCTCGAGCTCGGCAACCCTCGCCTCCGCCCGTCTGGCCCTCGCCTCCGCTCGTCCGGCCCTCGCCTCCACTGCCTGTCGGGCGGCGAACTCCCGTCGATGTGCGGCGCTCACCTCCTCGTGGCCGAGGAGACCCTCTCCGGTAGCCGAATCGCAGAAGCGGAGCGCGCCCCGGTCCAGGCGCAGATCGAGGCCCAGCACTGCGCTGCGAAGCGTCGGAGCGCCCGCCGCCACTTGCAGAGCCGGCAGCGCCCGGTACCCGCGTCCCTCGAGGCGGAGTCCACGCAGCGCGGGTGAAAGGTACTCTCTCGTGGGGTCGAAGAGCCAGTACTCCGCCACTCCGAGCGACGCGTAGAGCGAGCGCTTGGCGTCCCGGTCCGTCTCCCATGTGCTCGGTGAGATGACTTCCAACACGAAATCCGGCCCCTTCGGCTCTTCCCACAGCTTGTAGCTGTTTCTCGGGCTCTCGGCGCGCTTCGCCGCCCCGATGATGACGAAAACGTCCGGCGCCACCACCGCACCCGGATTGCCCTCCTCGTAGTAGAGGAACATGTTGCCGCCCACGTACACGTCGCTCCGGCGCCGGAAGTGGGTCCTGAGCACGCTCAGCACGTAGAGCATCGGGACGAGCTGGAACTCGGATTCCGCCATCGGCTGGTCATCCGAGCAGGGGTAGTCCACCACGAGATCGGGCGGCAGGGATCGGTTCATCGGCAACTCCCTCGATTCGGATCGGGACTCCCACCCACGTCCCGACCCACGATAGCACGGTCATTTCGGCACCCCCAATACCGGCTCTCGGGGACGCCCGCGGGAACAGGCGCTCCGTTCACGCCGAAGGTCCAGGGTAGGGTGGAGATCGGCGTCCCGCAGTGGGCGAGCCGCCCGGACGGCTGTCGACACTCCTCCCGGCGTAGCGTGGTTGTCGCGTCATCTCCGTGTCCACCGGAGCCGACTCCGGCCGGCGGAAGTGGGGGTTCGCATCGGAGCCGGGTGGTGGAGCCGACCGCCTTCGGGGCGGACGCGGCCCCCACGAGAGCGCCTGGGGCGGACGCCTTCCGACACAGTGCTCGTCCGCCGGCTGCCACCAGACGCGGAGCCTCCCACGAAAGCACATGGAGTGGACCCCCCCACACTGCCTCGCTGCGAAGTCCACGTCATGGCCTCCCACGAAAGCACCTGGGGTTGACACCCTCCGACACGGGCCCCGAGCGCCGGTCGGGCCGATGCGCAGCCTTCGGGCAGGGTGCTCCCGGCTTGTATAATGCGCGGCCACGGAGAGGTGCCGGAGCGGCCGAACGGGGCTGACTCGAAATCAGTTGACCCCTCCCGGGGTCCGGGGGTTCGAATCCCTCCCTCTCCGCCACTCACTCGAACAGGTTTCTGATGGCGCCTCTCCTCATTCCGGCTGCGAACCCGACGAGGGGCGGAGTGCGCGAGCCCGTCGACGAGCCCGCAACGACCCGCCCGCCCGCCGCAGGGGGCAGCGGATCCCGACCGCACTCGGGCATGCACGGCCCGGCGCTCGAAAGCCGAGCTTCGTGCGGAACCAGGACGAGGTCTTCGTAATGATTCCCCTGTTTGTTGCATTAGGTCCGCCAGTCAGATCGTCTGGCAACCGGAGTCGTCATCGCCGTGAACCTGCCGCGACCGGAACATGTGACGTGAACATCGGGGAATCGCCGCGCCGAACTGTCGTCGCCCACAGCCGGCTCAGGATGCGGGAGCTGCGGCTGGAGGCGGCCCGGAACCGGTGGCACGGGCTCCAAGTCATGACCTTCGAGCAGCTCGCGGCGCGGCTCGCGGGGGGACTGACACGGCCCGTCGACGACGATGCCCTCCGGGAAGCCATCGTGGCCGTCCTGCCGGAGACGGATCTCGGCGAGCTGGACGGGATCAAGGCGCTGCCGGGCATGGTGGGCGCCGTCGCCCACACGCTGCGCAAGGCGTGGCGGGCCGGCCTCGACCTTCAGGCTCGGGCCGGCGAGCATCCGCGCCTCCGCTCCATCGCCGGCCTGGAGG
>CAYFYD010000168.1:0-8270 GCA_964347195.1 uncultured Ectothiorhodospiraceae bacterium | reverse complement strand
ACCGCGGTGCTCACCGGGCTGTACCAGATGTCCTTGCCTACCCCGATCTGACAGGTCTCGGCCTCGACCGCCACGTTGAGGAAGTCATAGATGACGTCGATGTTCCCGGGATGGCCCTTGATGATCTGCAGCGCCAGCGGGTCGGCGAAGAAGCCTTCCTCGAGCTGGTAGGTCCGGATGCCGATGGGGTAGCCGCCTTCCTTGAAGTAGGGCACGAAGATGCCGATCGGGTAGGCGCCGATGTGGATGTCGCCGCTCTTGAAGAGCTGCGCGACCTGGGCGGGGTTCTCGCCGAAGAGCAGCAGGTTGTCCCTGAGCATGCCGAGCTTCTCGAAGCCGGGCGCATCGTCGACCAGATAGTCCGAGCCGGCCAGGATGTTGGCCGCGACCACCACGTTCGCGCCGTCGGTCCATGCCGCCGGCGGCAGGAGCACGTGCCCCTCGTACTTCGGATCCCACATGTCGTTCCACGAGGTGGGCGGCGTCTCCACCACGTCGGTGTTGTAGACCACCGTCGTGATCCACAGCGCCCAGCCGAGACCGTAGCCGCCGGCGATGGAACGCAGGTTCTCCGGAATGTGCCGGGCATTGGGGATCCGGTCGAAGTCGATCGGAACGATCAGGTCGTCGCGCTTGAGGTTGAAGGTCCCGAGCACGCCGGTGAACACGATGTCGAACTCCGGCGCCGACCTCTGCGCCTTGACCTTGGCCACGGTGGCCGAGGTGCCGCCGTGTTCGTAGACCACGCTGTGGCCGGTACGCTCCTCGAAGGGCTTCACGCAGTGCTTGACGATCGCGTCGCCTTCCGCGCCTCCCCAGAAGTGCAGCCGCAGCTCTTCCGACTGCACCGGGGCGCTCGCGCCCAGGCCCAGTACCGCGCCCGCGAGGGCGGCTCCCATCCCGCGACGGATGTGGGTAATCAGACCGCTTTTCATCACTTTCCTCCTTCTCGCTTTCGCTCGTCGTGTGAACATCTCGTCCGCCCCGCCGCGCCATCGCTTCGAGCGCTGGCTACAGCACCACGCGCTGCACGCCCATGACGCGGTCGAGCAGGAACAAGACTCCGAGATTGAATACCAGCAACAGGCTCATCATCGCCGCCACCGCCGGGTTCAGCCGGAAGCTCATGTACTCGGAGAGCCACATCGGGAAGGGCTTTATCTCGGCCGAGTACAGGAAGATGGTGGCGGTGATCTCGTTGAAGGACACCGAGAACACCAGGATGATGCCGGCGAGGATGCCGGGCGCCATCACCGGCATCACGATCCGGGTGAGCACCCGCAGGCGCGAGGCGCCGAGCATCGTCGCCGCCTCCTCCACGCTGTAGGGCACGCCGTGCAGGGCGGCGACGCAGTTGCGGACCATGAAGGGCAAGGTGATGACCACGTGCCCCATGATCACTCGCGGCAGGGCGCTCACGCCGAGCTCCTTCGCGAGCACCAGCATCGCGATGCCCACCACCACCAGCGGCACCACGAGCGGCATGGAAACGAAGATGTCGAGGAACGCGTTCCAGCGCCGGCCCCGCACGATCGCGTAGGAGGCGGGCACCCCGAGCACGATGTTGATGACGCACACCCCGACCCCGAGCAGGAGGCTGAAGAGCAGGGAGCGGGCCATCCCCTCCTTGAAGTCCGGAGCGTTCGTGAGGAAGCTCCAGACCTGTCCGTACCAGCGCAGGCTGAACCCCTCGGGGGGGAACGAAAGGGTGTCCGCGTTCGAGAAGGAGGTGATGAGCACCACCACGAGCGGGGCGAACAGGAAGATGACGACCGCACCCGCCGCAAGCCGAAGCGGCGAGAAACGCTCCCAGCCCGGCCGCCTCGCGCGTTGCGGCGTGGAGAGCGCGGGGGCCCGGCCGGCGCCGGCGCCGCTCTGGGTCCGAGTGGACATCGCGCCGCCCGCCTCCTCAGTATGCGATGCGTCCCATGCCGCTCGCGGTGGCGATGCGCCGGTAGACGACGAGCAGCACCACTGCGCTCAGCAACAGCACGATGCCGAGCGCCGAGCCGAAGGGCCAGTTCAGGATGAGGACGAACTGGTCGCGGATGAGCAGCGCGGCCATCGGCACCAGCCCGCCTCCCATGAGCGCCGGAACGACGAAGGAGCTGATCGACAGCGTGAAGGTGAGCAGGCAGCCGGCGAACAGCCCCGGCAGACTGAGCGGCAGATAGATCCGGCGGAAGATGGTCCACCCCGAAGCCCCCAGCATGCCGGCCGCCTCGACGATGGACCGCGGAATCGCCATCAGCGAGCTCGCGATCGGCAGGACCATGAAGGGCAGCAGGGAGTGGACCAGCCCGATGATGATCCCGGACTGATCGAAGAGAAACTTGATGGGACGCTCGGCGCCCATGCCGAGCCAGATCTGGTTCACCAGTCCGGAGGGTCCGAGAGTGATGATCCATCCGTAGATGAGGATGAAGAGGTTGACGATGATCGGGGTGATGGTGACCCCGAGCAGCAGCCGCCGGGTGCGGGCCCGTCTGGCCTGCGCGATCGCGATCGCGAGCGGGTAGGCGAGGAAGGGGGTGAGCACGGTCACCCACATCCCGATCGCGAGGGTGAGCAGCAGCCCCTTGCGGTGGCGCCGATCCGTTACCAGGCGCTCGTAGTGGTCCGCGACCCAGCCCGTCTCGTGCCCTTCCACCGCGTTCCAGCGGTCGAAGCTGAAGCGCAGGATGATGATGATCGCGGCCACCAGCACCACCAGCGCCAGCACCGCGGGCAGACCGTACCAGTGGGCATGACGTCTCACGACTGCCGCTCGAGATCCGGTCGGGACTCGAGGACGGTGGCGACGCCGTCCGGCACGTCGAGCGCGAGTCGGCGCCCCACCGGGTTCTCGACCGCGGCGGTGGCGAGCCGCTTGGTGATGATCGGTTGCCCGTCGTCCATGCGCAGGTAGTACGTTATGGCGTCGCCCGAGAAGGCGTACTCCTCGATCTGCGCATGCACCGCGGCATCGTCCTCGTTGCGCGCGGGCACGAAGTGCTCGGGTCGCAGACAGATCTCGACCTCCTGTCCACGGTAAGGCATGCCGTGGACGCCCGCGACAACCGGACGCCGGAAGCCACGCGGAGCAACCGCGACCCCATCGCCCGACGCGTCGTTCACGGTGGCGGAGAAGATGTTCGAATTGCCGAGGAAATCGGCCACCTCCCGGTTGCGCGGGTGGCCGTAGACCTGAACCGGGTCGCCCACCTGCACCACCTTGCCCTCCGACATCACCGCGATGCGGTCGGAGATCGCGAGCGCCACTTCCTGGTCGTGGGTCACGTACACGGCGAGAAAGCCGACCCGCCGTTGCAGACCCCGGAGCTCGACGATCATGCGGTCGCTCAGGCGCCGGTCGAGGGAAGCCATCGGCTCGTCGAAGAGGATCACCGCCGGCTCCATGACCAGGATCCGGGCGAGCGCCACCCGCTGGCGCTGCCCGCCCGAGAGTTGGCGAGGCAGGCGTTTGCCGAAGTCCGCCATCGGGAGCTCGACCAGGTCGAGGTTGCGCGCCACCCGCGAGCGGATCTCGCCGGCCGCGACCCCTGCGGTGCGCAATCCGAACGCAACGTGCTCGAACACGCTCAGGTGGGGAAAGAGGGCGAGGTCCTGGAAGACGAACCCCATGCCGCGGCGGTGGGGCGGGATGTCGGTGATGTCGCGCCCGTCGAGGTGCACCCGGCCCGCATCCGCTTCCTCCAGCCCCGCGAGGATCCGTAGCAGGGTGGTCTTCCCCGAGCCGGAGGGGCCGAGGATGGAGAGGAACTCGCGCGCGCGCAATCCGAGGCTCACGTCGTCCACCGCCCGCACGCGGCCCCGCTCGAAAGTCTTGGTGACCGCGACCGCGGCGAGGGCGTCGTTGCCGTTCGAGCGGTGCTCGGGCTCCACGACGGTGTCCGGTGGGCTCATCGATCCTCCCAGGTCGAACGGAAGGTCCCGCGCCCGAACCCGGCTCCCGGGGAACGGGCGCCCCGGCATCTTTTTGCATGGTGCATTCGCACCCCGGACTTTTTCAAGAAGCGCCCCGAGTCGTCCATGGGAGCCATCCCGCCGGCCCCGAGGCTCAGGTCGAGACGCAGCATGAGATGACCCTGCGGTCGCCGCAGGACCATTCAGAAGTCGAGTGGTCCTGCCGGCCGCCCTCCGCCGGCATGCCTTCCCGCCGGCGGAGGGCGGCCGGGGCGATCCGGTCTCCGATTTCTTCGCCCGATGACTCGAACATGACTGGTTCCTCATTCGGGCTTTGCTCCCCCCTTGCCGAGTGTCGGGCTTGTCTCGCGCCGAGGCGATGGTTACGGTGCGCGCGGGCACCACGGCGGAGCGGCAGGATGGCAGAAGCGGCGCGGACGCTCTCCCGACTCTCGCCTCGACAGGCGGAGCGCTTCTGGGCGGAGGGGTACCTGACGCCCCTCCCGGGCATTCCGGAGGCGCAGGCGCTGGACTGCGTGAGGCGCCTCGCGAACCTCGACCCCGCCCGCCTCGCCGCGCTCGATGCGGCCTGGGAAGGGGGCCACCGCGACCCTTGGCGCACCCAGGCCCATGTGCTCTTCCCCTGGATCGACGCCATCGTTCGCCACCCCGCGATCCTCGACACGGTGGAGGACCTGCTCGGGCCGAACCTGCTCGTGGCGAACGCGGACCTCTTCGTGAAGGAAGCCCGTTCGCCGAGCTTCGTCTCCTTCCACCAGGACTCCTACTACTGGCACATCGAGCCCGACCACATGGTCTCGGTGTGGGTGAGCCTGAGCGCCGCCACGCGCGAGAACGGCTGCATGCGCTACGCCCCGCGCAGTCACCTCGACGGCAAGCGGCGGCACGAGGAGACCTTCGGGGCGGACAACGCCCTGAGCCGCGGGCAGGTGATGCGCCCGCCGGCCGGCGCGGAGAGCGTCGACGTGGTGCTCGAGCCCGGGCAGATCGCGCTCCACCACTGCCTGCTCGCCCACGCCTCCGGCCCGAACCGGAGCGCGGAACGGCGGGTCGGGCTCACCGTCCGCTATCTGCCCCCCGAGGTCCGGATCGTGGACGGTCCGCCGATGGCGGCCACCCTGGTGCGGGGCGAGGACCGATTCGGCCACTTCGCCCCCGCCCCGCCGCGTCCCGCCCGCGAGCTCGACGATGCCGCCATCGCGGCCCACCGGCGCGTTCTCGAACCCCACGCCGCCGGCCACTTCTCCACCGCGTGACGCCGCCCACTCGAGGACAACCCATGAAGCTGAGCGACAAGGTTCACGAATTCCTGTCCGAGACGCAGATCTGCGTGCTCGCCACCACCGGACCGGGCAACTCGCCGCATGCCATCCCCATGTGGTACCGCTACCGGGACGGGGTCATCACCATCACGACCTCGCGCGAGTCCCAGAAGTGCCGGAACGTGGAACGTACCGGCAAGGCGATGGTGGTCGTCGACCGGCGAGACCCGCCCTACTACGCGGTGATGGTCAAGGGGGACGCCGAGATCGGCCCCGGCCTCAGCCGGGAAGAGGAGTACGAGCTCGCGTTTCGTTACCTCGGCCCCGAGGGGATAGACGAGTTCATGGCCTACATCGACGAATCCGGGCACGACAACGCCACCATCGTCATCCGGCCCACCAAAGTCATCGAGTACCCCGTCGAATGAGTGTCGGCTCCCGCTGAGCGCGCGGTCCGGGGCGCGCCGGGTGCTCTACGCCCTCCACATGAGATTCTGAGTTTCGGGGTTCCAAATGCCGGAATCAGGCGATGGATTCCCGCTGACCAAGGGAATGACGGCAATGGAGGGGTCGGCGGCTACCGTGGGGGTGACGTGCCTTGCCCGGATGATGTCATTCCCGCGAAGCTTGTCCCCGGCTCCGATCAGGGAGCGGGAATCCATTTCGGCCAACGAATCCCGAAACCCGAGATGAGAGTCTCGCACCCCGGCGGCGTGGCCGCCGGGACGAGGCGGCGGCGAATGCAGTGATGCGTGGACGCCGCCGCGCGTCAGCGCCGGAGCACGTCGACGACCGGCGGGTCGTGCCGCATCGAGGTCAGGACCACCCGGTCGAAGCGCTCCGAGGCATCGAGGAGGTACTCCGCCGCCTGCATCGCGAGGCGGCGGCGTTCCTCGTCGTCGACCATGTTGATGACCGGGATCACGCGAGCCGATCCCACCCCCCGCAACCCGCCCTGCTCGCTCGAGATCAGACGCGCGACGTGCATGGCGTCGATGGGCTCGCCGGCTCGCGCCCCGCTGAGCGCCTCGATGCGCTCCACTCGATGCGCGATCCGGTCCGACAGCGGCTGCCCGATCGCCCGGGCGGAAGCGACGCAGATCACCGTGTCGGCATCGGAGGGAATGCGCGGCTCGGCGTCGTTCGGCGCCTTGATCCACCGGCTCCGCGCCCCGTCCGCCTTGACCAGGGTCACGTCGAAGCCGGCTTCGGCATGGACTACGGAGACCAGAGCCGTCGCGACGCCCGCGAATCGCCCGTGCTTCTCCGATGGGCGGGCGAAGATCATCTTCCGGTGCCGACCCGACTCCGCACGCAGCGCGGGGAGAAGCGCCTCCTCTTCGGCGATGAGCGGGTGGGCGTCGAGCGATCTCGGGAAGAAGGGGATGTGCACGGTGGCGGTGATGCCGACGCGCCCGGGATGGTCGGCCGCGAGGCGGTAGAAGGTCGTCTTCTTTCCTCCCGCGCCGACGAAGCACACCAGCCCGCGCCGGGCCTCGAGCGCGTCCAGCAGCACGCGGGGCTCAGGCACGATAGCGCTCAGGCGGCTGAGGGTTGCTCGCCGGGTTGGTGTCATGCCTCGACATCGCCACCACGATGGGTCCGCCCACCAGGGGTCGCAGCTCTGCCTCCAGAGCGTCGGCCGCCTCCCGAGCGTAGACCGCTTGGCCTTCGACGTGAAGGGCGAAGGACTTGACGTACTTCGCCTCTTTCGCCGGGTTCTCGATGGTCGCCCTGGTCCACGCGTAAAGGGGGAACTTCTCGGTACCCACCTGCTCAGCCTCGGCGACGTATGCCGCGAAGGCATCGAGCTGGCAGTGAAGCGTCGCCCCGTGTCCTCGCAGCACACGAAAGAGGGGTTCGAGGACCGGATCGTCCGGCTTGCAGCGGGCCGCCGCGGCGGACGCGTCCGCAAGTTCAATGCGGATCTGGTACTGCCATTTCCGGATCACTGTTCAGTGGTGTCGATGTTGCACTGGTCGTCGCGATTCGCCGGCGGCATTCTATCGAGCATGTCCCGTCGCCCCCGGCTTTAGCGGCGAAATCTGCCTCGCACGGTCCAACCGAGGGCGGCCATTGGCCCGCGAGCCCATGGTCGAGCCGAGGGATCAGTGCGGGCGCTCACCCGCGAACGTTGCGCGGTGCATGACCCGTCGATAGCCGCCACCGGCTTCGGCACCGAAGTCGTCCTCGATCGCGTAGTGCATGGTGACCCGGTTGTCCCACATTGCGAGCGTGCCCGGGGTCCAGTGAAAGCGGCAACTGAGCTCGGGTCTGGCCGCATGAGAGGCCAGGTAGTCGAGAATCGGCCGGCTTTCCTCGATACTCATGTTCTCGATGTGCTTCGTGTAGGCGTTCGTGTACAGGGCCTTGCGACCCGTGCGGGGGTGAGTGATCACCATCGGGTGAACCGCCGAGCCGGCCTCGTTGTGTTTCTCCCGCATGCCCTTGAAGCCCGCCGAATAAGAGGCGGGAGCAGCGGACATGTGAACGCCCCTGAGATGGGAAAGTAGCGCCTTCATGCCATCGGAAAGGGTTTCGTAGGCGAGATACATGTTGACGAACAGTGTGTCGCCGCCATGCGGAGGGACTTCTCTCGCGTAGAGCGCGGCACCTGTCGGGGGTTCCTCGAAGAAAGTGAGGTCGGAGTGCAGATTGATGCCCCCCCAGTTGGTCCTCTCGTCGCACTCCTTGACGATCTCTATGATCCCGGGGAATCCGTCGATACTCTGCACGAAGGGGTGCGGGACGAGCCTGGCGAAGCGCTCCGCAAAGTCGGCGTGCTGCTTCGGGGTCAGATCCTGGTCTCTGAAGAACAGGACGAGGTGCTCGTGAAACGCCTCCTCGATTTCAGCCAGGGTGTTCTCCGCCAGGGGCTCGCCCAGCTCGACGCCGCTGACCTCGGCACCCAGCGCTCCGGCGATCGGCTGCACATCGATGCTTCGATTGGTCATGTGATCGCTCCCGGTGACGCACCAAGGGGTGTCCAAGCTTGTGCTCGTTGGGAGTCGGAAGTCAACCGTGACGGCCAGGGCTCTTCAAAAGTCGGCTTGACGGCTTCAGACTCCGAGCTTCGGGATT
>CAYFYD010000167.1:0-8300 GCA_964347195.1 uncultured Ectothiorhodospiraceae bacterium | reverse complement strand
CGATCTCGGTCTGCATGTCCGCGAGCTTCTTCTGCACGAGCTGGGTGGCGGCGAGCGGCCGGCCGAACTGGCGGCGCTCGAGGGTGTAGCGCCTCGCGGCGTGCCAGCAGAACTCGGCCGCGCCCATCGCCCCCCAGCAGATCCCGTAGCGGGCCCGCGTCAGGCAGGTGAAGGGAGCCTTCATGCCTTTCGCCCCGGGCAGGACGTTCTCGGCCGGCACGAACACGTCGTCCATGACGATCTGGCCGGTCGGTGAGGCGCGCAGCGAGAACTTGCCTTCGATCCGGGGCGCGCTCAGGCCCCGCATGCCCTTCTCCAGGAGGAAGCCGCGGAGCGCGTCCTGCTCGTCTTTCGCCCACACCACGAAGAGATCGGCAAAGGGCGCGTGGCTGATCCAGGTCTTGGTGCCGCGGAGCACGAAGCCGCCGGCGACCTTCCTTGCCCGCGTCTTCATCCCGGCGGGGTCGGAGCCGGCGTCCGGTTCGGTGAGCCCGAAACACCCGAGCCGCGTGCCCTTGGCGAGGCCGGGGAGGTACTTCTGCCGCTGCGCCTCGCTCCCGTAGGTGTGGATGGGGTACATCGTCAGGCTCGACTGCACGCTGAGTGCGGAGCGATAGGCGCTGTCGACGCGCTCGATCTCGCGGGCGACGAGCCCGTAGCTCACGTAGTTGACCCCGGCGCAACCGTAGCCTTCGAGGGTGGAGCCGAGCAGCCCGAGCGCGCCCATCTCGCGCATGACCTCGGGGTCGAATCGCTCGTGGCGGTGCGCCTCGAGCACCCGTGGCATGAGGCGTTCCCGCGAGTAGTCGGCGGCGGTGTCCCGCACCAGGCGCTCCGACTCGTCCAGCGCGTCGTCGATGCGCAGCGGGTCCTGCCAGTCGAACGCGGGGGCGGAGGCCGGGCGCCCCGGTTCCCGGGCCGCGCCGGTGCGGCTCGTGCGGGGTTCGGGTCGGGCCTGCATTGTCTCTTACCTCGAATCCGTGGGCGTCGCGACGACGGGGGCGAAGGACCTCATGACACGGCGCCGAAGCGCGCGCGCAGGCGCGGCAGCACTTCCCGGGCGTAGAGGCGCAGGAAACGCGCCTGGTCCGGCCCCGGGGCATGGAACACGAGGTGCGTGAACCCGAGCTCCACGTAGGGTGCGATCCTCTCGATGTGCTCGTCGGGATCGGTGGACACGATCCAGCGGCTCGCGGCCCGTTCCACCGGCAGTGCGTCGGCGCGCCGCTCCATCTCCACCGGGTCCTCGATGCCCATCTTCTCCTCCGGCGAGAGGGCGAGCGCGGCCCAGTGGCGGGTGTCGTTCATCGCTTGATCGCGGTCGGTGTCGAAGGAGACCTTCATCTCGATCATGCGCTCGATGCCCTCGGGGGCCCGCCCCGCCCTCTCCATGCCCTGCACGACGTTGGGGAGCAGGGTCTCGCGGTACAGCTCGGGGGCCTTGCCGCTGGTGCAGATGAACCCGTCCGCGACGCGTCCGGCGAGGCGTGCCGCGGTGGGGCCCGACGCGGCGATGTAGATCGGAACCGGTTCGTCCGGCCGGTCGTAGATGGTGGCGCTCTCGGTACGGTAGTACTCGCCCCGATAGGTGACGCGCTCCTTTCTCCACAGGCGCTGCATGAGCTCGATGGATTCCCGGAGACGGCCGAAACGCTCCTTGAACTTCGGCCATTCCACCCCGATCGCGGGCACTTCGTTGAGGGACTCACCGGTGCCGACCCCGAGCGCGACCCGGCCGGGGTTGAGGGCGCCGATGGTGCCCAGCGCCTGGGCGACGATGGACGGGTGGTAGCGGAAGGTCGGGGTCACCACGCTCGAGCCGATGAGGACTCTCGAGGTCCGTTCTCCGAGCGCCGCCATCCAGGCGAAGGAGTAGGGGGCATGGCCTCCGTTGTGGCGCCAGGGCTGGAAGTGATCGCTCACCCACACCGAATCGAAGCCGACCTCCTCGGCGACCACCGAGAGCTCGAGGAGCTCCCGAGCCCCGAACTGCTCCGCGGACGCCTTGTACCCGAGCTTCAGCATGGACCTCTTCTCCGATTGGTCGCCGGTGGGCGCAGGTTCCGGTCCACGGAGCACGGGTGGACCATGCGTTCGCGGACTCGCGGTTTCTAACCGATGGTGCCAGAGTTGTCGAGCGTCCCGCTCTTTGGTCCCGCAACCGCCGCCCCTCAGCGTATGGCCGCCC
This sequence comes from uncultured Ectothiorhodospiraceae bacterium, assembly GCA_964347195.1. Classification (GTDB taxonomy): domain Bacteria; phylum Pseudomonadota; class Gammaproteobacteria; order HK1; family HK1; genus JAJEAD01. Next base: position 6,112 of record CAYFYD010000167.1, on the reverse strand, counting down.
TGCCCCTGGTGCTCGCCACCCACGAGTTCTTTCCCGTGCATGGAGGCATCGGAGTCTACGTGCGCGAGCTCGCCGCGGCGGCGGCGAACGCGGGGCACGACGTGCGGGTGCTCGCTCCGCGCCATCCGCGATGGGCGGAGATCGACCCGCCGATGCGTCTCGAGGGGATGCGGGATGTGCGCTGGGCGGGCGAGCTCGGTCCCCTTGCGGTGACCCTCCTGCACCTGCTCGGAGAGCGCCGCCGCCTGCGCCGCTCCGCCCTTCACATCTGCCAGCAGGGACCGCTGCGCGTCATGATGGCGCTGCGTCTGGCCGGGCTGGTCAGGCCGGCCCGCCTGATCGTCACCCTGCACGGCTCGGAGCTGATTCAGCTCTCCGCGAGGGGACCGGGAAGGCGCTGGCTCGGCGCCCTGCTCGCGCGCGCGGACCGCATCATGGTGCTCTCCGAGTGGGTGCGTGGCGAGCTCGTGGCCCGTTTTCCCGCCGTGGCGTCCAGGACGGTGGTGGCCGCGGGTGCGCCGCGTCCGTCGCTCGTGCGCAGAACGGAGCGGGCGCCGCCGCCGCGCGGGCGGGTCACGATCCTCTGCGTCGGACGCATCCATCCCCGCAAGGGGCAGTCCGCTCTGCTCCGCGCCCTCGCCCGGCTCGACGCGCCCACCGCCCGCGGTCTTCGCCTCGTGGTGGTCGGGCCGGTGATCGACCCTGCCTATGCCCGCGAGCTCCACCGCCTCGCGGCGGAGTGTGCGGCGGAGGTGGTGTTCCCGGGCGCGGCCGAGGACGCGTGCCTCGCCCGGCACTACGAGGCGGCGGATGTCTTCGCGCTCACGAGCCGGCCGGCCGGACACAGCGTCGAGGGGTTCGGCCTCGTCTACCTCGAAGCATCGGCGAACGGCCTCCCGATCCTCGCGCACCGCACGGGTGGCGTGGAGGGCGCGGTACGGGACGGGGTCACCGGACTGCTCGTCGACCCCGGCGACGATGCGGCGCTCGTCGATGCGGTCCGGCGCCTCGCCCGCGATGCCGGATTGCGCCGGCGTCTGGGCGAGAACGGAAGGCGCTTCTCCTCGGGGTTCTCCTGGGAGGCTTGCGCCCGCGCCACCTACGCGGGGTTGTCCGAGCCGGCCGGGCCAGCGGGCGCCCCGTGAAGGTCGCCTACTTCGTCGAGTGGTTTCCGAAGCTCTCGGAGACCTTCATCCGGCGCGAGATCGAGGGGCTCGTCGGGCACGGCATCGACGTCGAGGTGTTTCCCTACGCGGTGGCGCCCCGGCGGCGGTCGCACTTCGGGTTTCCGGTGCGCCACGCCCGCAAGGCCGAGCTCCTGCGCCTGCCGGGAGACCTGCTCCGCGAGCTCCGCCGTCATCGGGGCCTCGCCGGCGAGGCGCTTCGCCTGCTCGCAGGGCACGTCACGATGCGCCCGGAGAGCTGGTACATGACCCTGATGGGAGTGACGACGGCGCTCCGGCACGCCGAGCGGATCCGCAACGGCGACTACCGCCTCCTTCACGCGGCGTGGGCGAACGGCCCCGCGACCGCCGCCGCGGTGCTGCACCACCTCACCGGCATACCCTTCAGCATCGCCGGGCACGCGCGCGACATCTACCGCCACGGCGGAGACGCATTCCTCGGGGAGAAGCTCCGTGCCGTGCGTTTCGTGCACACCAGCACCCGCGCCAACGTGGCGTATCTGCGCGCGCGCGGCGCCCGCGAGGACGCCGTCGTGCTCGCCCGGCGCGGCCTTCCCGGCTTGCCGGAGGCGGTGGAGCGCCGCCCCGCGCTCGACCGGCTGCGCCTTCTCTCCGTCGGGCGTCTGGTGCCGAAGAAGGGGCATCACCTCCAGGTCGAGGCCGGCCGGATGCTCCGGCACCGGGGGGTCCCCTTCCACCTTCGCGTCGTCGGAGACGGCCGCCTGCGCCGGCGCATCGGGGCCCGGCGCGACCGCGCCGCCCTCGGCCCGGCGATCGCGCTCTGCGGCGCCCTGGAACCGGCCGCGGTGCAGGACATGTACCGCTGGGCGGACGTCTTCATCCACAGCGGCGTCGTCGACGAGAGCGGGGACCGCGACGGTCTGCCCAACGTGGTGCCGGAAGCGATGAGCCACGCCCTCGCGGTGGTCGTGCCCCGCAGCCCCGGGGTGACGGAAGCGGTGGAGCACGAGGTGAGCGGTCTCTGCTTCGAGCCCGGCGATGCGGGGTCCCTCGCCGATGCGATCGCACGCCTCGCCTCGGACGACGCACTGCGCCTGCGCCTGGGGAGGGAGGCCCGGACCTGGGTCGAAGAGCACTTCATGCTCTCCCGCAACACGGCGTCGCTCGCCGCCGCGATGCGCCGCGCGGCTCTGGCCTGAGCGGCCTCGGCCCGCGGGCCCCGTGACGGTGGAGGATCTTCAGGCACCTCCTCTCACGAGCCCATCGGGGCCCGGGACGGGCGTCTTCTTCATCGTCGCCCCGGGCCTCAGCGTCCCTGCCCCATCTTCGCTTCCAGGTGCTCCACGAAGCGCATCATGGGAAAGCTCATGAGGTAGTAGAACACGGCGGCAAGCACGAAGGCGTGCATCGGCAGAAAGCTCGACGAAGCCAGATCCTTCGCCCGCAGCATCAGTTCCGGCGCCGCGATGATCGAGCAAAGCGCCGTCTCCTTCAGCAGCCCCACCGCGTAGTTGGCGATCGGCGGCAGCACCACCCGGGTCGCCTGCGGCAGAATGATGTATCGCATCGCCTTCGCGGGCGTCATTCCTACCGACAGGGCGGCCTCCATCTGCCCCCGGTGCAGGGCCTCGATTCCGGACCGGAAGATCTCGGCGAGAAAGGCCGCGCCGTGGATGCCGAGGCCGATGACCGCGGCGGTGAACGAGCTGAAGGCGAGCCAGGATCCGAACTCGGGAAGACCGAAGTAGACCCAGAAGAGGATTACCAGCACCGGGGTGCCGCGAATGCACTCGATGTAGACAATCGCGCTCCCGCGCAGGACCCGCGCCTTCGAGATCCGGGCGAGCGCGATGACGATGCCGAGCGCGGTGGCGAGCAGGAAAGCCAGCACCATCAGCTCCAGCGTCCGGAGCGAAGCGACGAGGAACTCCGGCAGCCAGTCGAGAATGTTGCCCTGGTATCCTCTGAGGAACTCGATCATGGCTTCAGGTCCCGCAGCGCCCGGGCGTCACTTCCAGGCGTCCTTCGCACGTTCCAGATGCTGCACGAGGCGCGACATCGGAATCGTGATCGCGAGGTAGATGAGCGCGCACAACAGATAGATGAGATTGCTCTCGAAGGTCTCCTGAACGAGACGGCGGGCCTCGAACATGATCTCCGGTGCCGCGATGCTCGAAATGATCGCGGTGTCCTTCACGAGCAGGATCGCGTAGTTGCAAAGGGGCGGCAGCACGATGCGGATCGCCTGGGGCAGCACGATGTAGCGCATGGCGCGCGCCGGGGTCATGCCGAGCGAGAGCGCGGCTTCGAGCTGGCCCCGGTGAATCGCCTCGATGCCCGCGCGGTAGATCTCGCCCACGTAGGCCGCTCCGTTGATGCCGAGCCCGACGATCGCGGCGGTCACCGGATCGAAGTCGATGCCCAGATCCGCGAGCCCGAAGAAAATGATGAAGAGCTGGACGAGGGCCGGGGTTCCCCGGAAGAAATCGGTGTACACGACGCCGATCCACCGGAAGAGACGAAATGGGGAGATCCGAAGCAGCGCCACCACCAGGCCGAGGGCGAGGGCCACGATCAGGGCGCCGACCGTGACCTTGATGGTCATGCGCGCCGCGGCCAGGAGCAGGGGCAGGAACGTGGTCAGGTTCGTCCAGAAGTCGCCGGATGAGTCGAACATGACGGCGCTCCGGAGTGGCTATCTGTCCAGGATCTGGCTGAGAAAAGCGCGCGTCCGGTCGTGGTTCGGCCGGGAGAACATTTGTTGGGGAGGGCCTTCCTCGACGATGCTGCCTTCATCCATGAAGACGACGCGGTCCGAGATCTCCTCGGCGAAGTGGATCTCGTGGGTGACGATGACCATCGTGCGGCCTTCTTCGGCAAGGGCTCGAATCACTTTGAGCACCTCCCCGATCAACTCCGGATCGAGGGCGGAGGTCGCTTCGTCGAAGAGCATCAGCTTCGGCTGCATGGCCAGGGCGCGGGCGATCGCGACCCGCTGTTGCTGCCCTCCCGACAGGCGTTCCGGATAGGCGCCTGCCTTGTGGGCCATGCCGACCTTCTCGAGCATGTCCCGAGCGCGACCCTCGGCCTCCTCCTTGCTCAGGCCGAGCACCCGGCGTGGCGCAATGGCAACGTTGTCGAGAGCGGTGAGATGAGGGAACAGGTTGAAGCGCTGAAAGACGAACCCGATTTCGGCGCGTTCCTTCGCGAGCTCCCGGTCGCTCAGGTGCACGAACTTGCCATCGACCTGCTTTTCTCCGATCAGAGTGTCGTCGATGTACACATGTCCCCCGCTCGGCTTCTCGAGGTAGTTCACGCAGCGCAGCAGGGTGGTCTTTCCCGAACCGCTCGGCCCGATGATCGACAGTTTCTCTCCCCGGCCGACATCGAGGTCGATGCCTCGGAGGACCTGAAGCGGTCCGAAGCTCTTGTGCAGGTCGACGATTCTGAGCAGAGGCTTCATTCGGGCGATCTCCTCGGACCCTTCGCAATCGATTCCAGGCTCTGCCGGTGGCGGATTCCGTTTTCGCGGCGCTGAGGTCCTCTGGCGGGAGTGACGGGGAGAGGCGCCCCGAGCACTTTTCTTCGTTGCGGGAGTGGCGCGTGAGGGTCCTGCGTCATTTCCGGCGACACGGAAGCCCGGGCGTCACGGCCGCTCTTGCGTCGATCTGTCCAGGCGTTGCGAACACCCACCCGGCATGCTCATCGCCGCGTGTCGCAGGGCAGGGAGGGGTTGCCGGCGAAGTTCCGCATCCGTGATCGGTTAACGAGCCCATGCGACGCACGGGTGGAGAGATTCATGGATTCCCGCCCCCGCTTCCGCTGGGGGCGGGAATCCATGAGTGCAAACCGAACACGGATGCGAAGTTCCGCGGGGGGGCCCCGCCGCCCCCGCCCCCCCGGGGCCGCGCGGGGTCGGCAATCAACGCCTACATGCAGTGCTCCGCGGTCGGAGACACCCAACCCTCCGGACGGTCGACTCCGATTCTCGGGTTGGGATCGGGCGGAGTGAACCAGCTCGGATCCCCCATGCCGTAGTTCCTCATCGACTCGACGTTGGCACAATCGGCCCAGATCTTCGCGATCTCCTCGTTTACGGCCGCGTGAAGCTCCTCGAGCTCGGGGTTGATGCCGAAGATGATGTTGTACTTGGTCGACAGGATCGGATACTTCTCGGGTTCGGGCGCGAGCGGCAACTGGTGGATGTCCCAGTCGGGGTTCTGCCTGATCGCGTACTCGATGAGAGGTGGATCCAGGATGGCCATGTCGGCTCGCCCCACCAGCACGTCACGAAGCGCGGCGTCGGTCGTATCGTAGAGCTTCACCTCGCCGATCCCTTCCACCGTCTTCAGCTCGGGGACGAGGGTAAAGCCCGAGACGGTGGCGACGCTTCGACCCTTCATGTCCTCCATCGTGGAATAGTTGTTGCTCTTCTTCTGCACGATGAAAGTCCCGGAGTAGTAGATCGGGTCGGTCAGGAGCATGATCTCCGACCGGGCCGGGATCCAGCCCATCATCCCGTGCATGATGTCGACCTTCCCCTGTTTGGTCGCCTGGATTTCGGCGGCCCACTCCATGAGCTGCGGTACCACCTCGAGCCCGAGATTCGCCGCGATGCGGTTCATCAGCTCTCCGTCGGTGCCAATCAGCTTGCCGTCCTTGATCCCGGTCATCGGCATGTCGCCGTTGAGAGCGACGAGCAGCTTGCCGGGCTCGGCGGTCTTCGGCGGATCCGCGGTGGCACCGGGGGAGACGAGAAACAGGGCACCGGCCGCCGCCAACACGGGACCTCGGCACGCACCGGCCAGGAACTGCCGGACTATGGCTATCAAAGACATTGTGAGTTGCTCCTTGGGCTTCGGGGTTGTCCCGCCGCCGACTGACGCCAGCGGTCCGTCGGGTGGCCGCCTCCACGGCACGCTCCGAATGTGCCTCGCATCGCCGGTGAGACCGGTCGCCATTGCCGG
>CAYFYD010000166.1:0-8303 GCA_964347195.1 uncultured Ectothiorhodospiraceae bacterium | reverse complement strand
TTTGGCCTCATCAGCCAGCGGGCCATCAAGCGCGGCTCGTTCGACAGCGTGGCCCAGCTGGTCCACACGATCGAGGCCTTCATCGCACAGTACAACGCATCCACCTCCCCCTTCATCCGGGTCGCGACGGCGGAGTCGATCTTCGACAAGCTGGAACGTCCATCTGCGCGTATTTGTGGGACACGACATTAGCGTAGCGCACACCCAACGCACCGTTGGTGCATCGAGCGAGCCCCGGCGCTGGGGCACGATGTCCGCGGTCGGCACCATCGCCGGCTCGGGAAAGAAAGACTCTATTGCTCGCGAAGCTTCTTGTCGAGGATGCCGGGCCGCCGTCCGACTGTCCGACGCCTCCTCACTCGAAGGGCAGCTCGCAGACCGCCTGCGCCATCCGCGAGACCTCGTTCACGTAGTCCTCATCCGCCCCCGACAGCGTCTCGACCACGCTGAAAAAGGCCAGCGACACCCGGGTGTCGAGGTTCGCGAGCAGAAACTGACCGGCAAAGCCACCGTGACCGACCGAACGGTCGATGACGATCAACTGGCCTCGGTAGCGCTGCCATTCCCGAGGCGGGCCGCGGTGTTTCGACGGCCTCTCGAGCGCGTCCCGCAGGAACTCGCGACTGCCCACTACCTGACCTTCCACCCCCGTCCCGTTCCGGGCAAGGAGCCCTCCGTATCGAGCGAGGTCCCGCGCCGTCAACGAGCAGCCGCCGTTCAGGATGGGGGTGCCGCCCCGGTCGGTGGACACGTACAACGAGTCTTCCAGACCAGCCGCCTCGGCGATCTCGACCAGGTAGTCGTACAGCCGCCGGCCGCTCACCCGCTCCGCGATCCATCCGAGGACATCGGTGTTCGCCGACTTGTAGTCGATCGCGTCGCTCCGGTTCTCCGTGTCGTCGCTCTCGATCCCGCACAGGAAGGTCTGATTCGAGATCTCGGGCTCACCCGGTCCGGGTACCCGCCAGCCCATCGAGACCTCCTGCTCGAGGGCGCTGGTATGAGGATCGGCGTAGTCTTCGCGGTAGTCGTTGGCGACGTTCATGTCGAGCACGTCTCGAACGCTGGCCCTGGCGTAGCCCGAACCGATCTCCGGAAGATAGCTCTCGACCGCGGCGTTCGGATCGACCAGGCCGGCGTTCACGAGCTGACCGTAGATCAAGTGCATCATGGTCTTGCTGATGGACATGATGGCGTGCGGGCACGCCGGACCAAAGTCAGCGGCGTAACGCTCGTAGAGGAGCCGCGTGTCGCGCACCACCGCCATCGCCGAGAACATGGAGGTCCGGGTCAGACGCTGCACCGCCGGCATGGCCTCGATACGCATGTCGAAGTCTTTCGTCAGGGGCAGCACGTTGCGCGCCCTCAGTCGGATCCCGTGGCGCGAGATTCGGTGCAGGTTGTGAAACCCCCAGCGACGGGTGTCGGGTGAGTTCCAGGCGGCACGCTCGGCCGTTCGCACCGTGAGGTCGGGGTTGGGGACGGTGGTGAACGCGGTCATGGCTTTCCTCCTCGATCCGCCAGGGGGATTTGACCCGGGACTCGACCGCGATTGTGGTGTCGAATCCTGCGAGATGAACCCGGTCGCCGGCTGATTTACGGTGAGGCCGGGTGCAGACCCCGAGAGTACGGCAGCCGCTTCCGGCCCTGAAGGCGGCCGGCTCCGGATCAGGAGACGGCGCGGCTGTCGACCCCCGGCAGCATCCGGGCCGGCTCGCGGGTGACGAGCACATCGATGACGGTGGGTCCTTCGCCGCCGGGGAGCGCCGTTGCGAGCGCGGGGGCGATGTCGGCGGGGCGGGAAACGCGGATCCCGCGGCAGCCCATCGCTTCCGCGACCCGGGCGTAGTCCGTCTCGACGAGATCGGAGGACTGGTAGCCGCCTTCGCCGTAGACGAGGTGCTGCAACGCCTTCACGTACCCCGAGGCCGCGTTGTTGACCACCACGACGGTGATGTCGAGTCCGAGACGGCGGGCGGTCTCGAGCTCGCCGAGGCTCATGTTGAACCCCGCATCTCCCGTCAGCCCCACGACCGGCCGCTCGGGCGCGGCGAGCTTCGCCCCGATGCTGCCGGGGAGGCCGTAGCCGATCGAGGCGAAGCCGCGGTCCGGCACGAAGCCGCGGCCGGGGCGTCGGGTGTCGTAGAGCAGGCCGGCCCAGTGCGCGGCGAACCCACCGTCCGCGACCAGCAGCGCGTCGTCCGGCAGCGCTCGGTTGAGCTCGCGCATCAGCCGCGCCATGTTGACGGGGACTTCGTCCGACGCGAGACGCGGCCCGACCGACTCGCGCCAGGCCGCCATCCTTCCCGCCACTTCGGCGCCGTAGGTCTCGCGCTCGCGCCGGAGACGCTCGGCATCGGGAGCGAGCGCCGCGGCGAGGTCCCGGATCCCCTCCCGGACATCGCTCCACAGCGCCACGCTGGGTGCGGCCACCCGGCCGAACTCCTCGGCCACGATGTCCAGGTGCACGATGGGCACTCCGGGGGGAAGCAGCGCGTAGCGGCGCGTCGCGATCTCGCCGAGCTTGCACCCCACCACCAGCAGGCAATCGGAGCCCTCGATGAGCGTGTTGGCGATCCGCTCGTAGCGGCCGAAGAGGCCGGCGGACAGGCGGTGGGTGCAGGCGATGGCTCCCTTTCCGCTCATGGTGTGTGCCACCGGCATCCCCTGCCCCTCCGCGAAGCGCTGGAGCTCGTCCGCTGCCCCACTCAGATGGACTCCGCCGCCGGCGAGCAGCAGGGGGCGACGCGCGTCCCGGAGCAGGCGGGCCGCCGCCGCGACCGACACCGCATCGGGACGGATGCGGAGCGACGGCACCGAGCGGTGGCGCGGGTCCGATGCGAAGGCCGACTCCTCGAAAGGCGAGGTGCCGTGGGCAATGTCCTCCGGCACGTCGAGCACCACCGGTCCGGGGCGCCCGGCGGTGGCGAGCGCGAAGGCGCGGCGCACGAGCTCCGGGATGCGCTCGATGACCTCGACCCGAATCACCTCCTTGGCCGCCGGCCGCAGGATCTCGAGCTGGCGCGACTCCTGGGTCATGTTCTTCCAGGAATGCGCCCGGTTGCTGTCGCCGGCGATCACCACGAGGGGAGACCCCGCGTTCAGCGCTTCCACCAGCCCGGTGACGAGATTGGTCGCACCCGGCCCGAGGGTCGCATCGCACACTCCGACCCGCCCGCTCACCTTGGCGTAGGCGTCCGCCGCGAAGACGCCCGAGCGCTCGTCGTTGATGAGGTGGTGGGTGAGGCCCAGGCGGCGCACCGCGTCGTAGAAGGGCAGGAGCTGGAATCCGCCCATGCCGAACATCGGACCGACCTCGTGGGCGGCCAACATGCGCGCGATCGCCTCCCCGCCGCTCACCTCGTTCACGGACATCGCGGAATCCTCCCTGCGCGGCGCGCCTCAGTCGTGGACGATGACGCCACGGGCATTGACGCCGCGCTCGAGGTCGTCGAAGGCCTGGAGGGCCTCGTCGATGCAGTAGGTCCGGGTCACCATCCGGTCCAGCTCGAGCTGTCCGCGACGGTAGAGATCGAGATAGAGCGCGAAGTCCGTCTTGAAGTTGATGCTGCCGTACATGCAGCCCTTGATGGTCTTGGCGGTGACGGGCAGCACGAGGTTGTTGACCGAGAAACGCTCCTGCATGCGGCCGATCCCGACCAGCACCGCGCACCCGCCGCGGCGCGCGGCCCGGATGCACTGCTCGATGGTCTCGGTGAGCCCGATCGCCTCGAAGGCATAGTCGACTCCGATCCCGCCGGTCATCGCCAGGATCTCCCGGGCCGGGTTCGCACCGGGGGTCACGCGGTCGGTGGCGCCGAGCTCGCGGGCCATCGCCATCTTCTCCTCGGAACGGTCGACCGCGATGACCTGCCGCGCGCCGGCGATGCGCGCGCCCTGAACGACGGAGAGCCCCACGCCGCCGCAGCCGAACACCGCCACGGTGGAGCCCGGGCGCACCTGCGCGGTGCGCAGCACCGCCCCCACCCCGGTGCTCACTCCGCAGCCCACCAGCGCGGCTGCCTTGAAGTCCACGTCCTTCTCGATCTTCGCCGTACAGATCGCGGGCACGACCGCGTACTCGGCCATGTTCCCGAGGAAGGTCATGACCGCGATCGGCTCCCCGTCGAGCTTCACCCGGCTGGTGCCGTCGAGGAGCAGGCCCTCGGGCTTCGCCACCGTGCACAGGTAGGGTTCGTCGTTGACGCAGTGGTAGCACTCCCCGCACTGGGGCACGAAGGAGTGCATGACGTGATCGCCGGGCCCGACGTGGGTGACGCCTTCGCCCACCGCTTCGACCACCCCCGCGCCCTCGTGTCCGAGCACGGTCGGGAAAGGGCTCGGGATGGTCCCGTTGAGAACGGAGAGGTCCGAGTGGCACACGCCGGTCGCGCGCATGCGCACCAGCACCTCGCCCGTCTTCGGGGGATCGAGGTCGACGTCGACCACCGAGAGCTCGTTCAACGCACGCGCGACGACCGCTTTCATGTTGCGTTTCCTCCTGGTCTACGGGGACCGTCTCGACCGCGTCACGAGAACATCCCGGAGCGACGCCGCCATCATAGTCGACGCGGCGCACGGGCTCGAAGCGCGGACCGTGCCGAAAGGGGACGAGCTACTCGGGAACGACCGGCTGCGGAACCTGGACTCGTTCGACGCGCGTCTGATCGCCCAACCCGGGATCGTCCGGAATCTATCGTGGATCCGACGCTTGGCAGAGGCGGCGCAAGCCGGTTCGCAGATCGTCCAGAAACGCCTTCAACGATGCGGTGGTCTTGCCGGCTCGGTACAGATCCATTGCCGCGACGAGCTCAGAAGCGAACTCGATCCCTCCCAGAGTAGGGGGGTAGCCGCCCTTGCGGATCGCCTCGGCCAACTTTCGCTTGTAGTGATCCCGCACACACTTCCGGCGGCCAATACTGGGCCGGACCCCTACCACGGTCTCGAACGACTGAGGATCGGCCAGATACCAGAGCTCGATGTGCGGATCGGGGCATGCGACGACAATTCGGTCTACGAACGCCGGGACAGCAGCACGTTGAACATCGTCGCGGGCACCCGAGAACGTCGAACAGTTGCCGTCGATCCCGACCACTACCAGATCCGCCGGCCCAGGGTTCAGCGAGCCTGGTCCAGCCATGTGCTGGTAGAGCTTGAACTCGTCAATCGTACGGACGTGGCCGCCGCGCGCAATCCGCACGCGGCTCCGGACTTCGACCTGCTCTTCGAGAGCAACCCGAGCGACCAGCGCTTTGAGCAGCTCCTCGTGAGCTCGGTCCTCGACGACAAGATCAACCACCACCTGATCACTCATCAATGAGCCCTCGCAGGAGCAGGTTTTCGAAGGCCCCATCGTCGGCTGGATTCGCGAGCGCCTGATTGACCGCGGATTCCCTCCATAGCGGACCGATCTCGTCACAGGGCTCGACCACCGTGCCCCCCGCCTCCCGCCTGCGCACGTTGAGAAGGCCAACTTCCGGAGGAGCGCGTCCTGCCTTCAGTATCGCATCCACGAACAGGGGCGAGTGCGTCGTAACGGCCACTTGGCGGCCGGGTTGATCCGCCAGGGAAAGCAGCAGCCGGGCGATCAGCTCCAGCCGACGCGGATGAACGCCGTTCTCCGGCTCCTCCAATGCCACGAGAGCGCTACCCCAGGGGTTCACGGTGACGGCGCAAAGCGCAAGCACCCGAAGCGTGCCTTCGGACAGGACACGAGAGGAGTATTCAACCCCGGACTGCCGGATCAACAGGTTCAAGGTACCCCGGCGCTCATCGAGCTCGACGGACAACCTCTCCACGCTCGGAACGATCGATCGCAACGCGCGCGAAACGGCATCGAAGTGCTTCGGGTACTCGGCCTGGAGCTTGTAGAGAAATGGCGCGATGTACTCCCCATGAATGCCAATGTCGTACACGTCGGCCGGGGACGCCTCGGCGCGCATCGCCAACCGGGGCTCGTAGTAGTAGGTGCGCCAGTTGGCCAGCTCCGTTCGGACTTGCTCGAGCCAGGGATATCCACTGCCGCTCAGACTGCGGTCCGAAAGCACCGAGTGGTTCAAGCCAAGCGCTTCCTGTCGAGGGTGAGCCGGCTTGCCCTTGCGCCGGATGTGCAGCTTCGAATCCACGCGCTCTATCGCGGGGGCACCCTTCGGGTGCCCGGTCACCCCGAGCTGCGCCAGATACTCGTCAGCGATGCAGAGTTGCCCCGACCGGAAGTCGATTTCCGGCTCGACCCGATACCGGTATCGCCCCTTGGCGGTGCTCAGATCGGCTTCCAGCGAGAACCTTGCCGCCCCCTGCCGGAGCAAGTCCGGCATCCCCCCCGAAGCGAGTGAGAATGCTTCGAAGGCGTGACCGCGTACGGGGAACGGCCCGCTGAGTGCATCGAACAACGTGCGCGCGTTTCCTATCCACGAAAGCGCCTGAATCGCATCCAGCACATTGCTCTTGCCCGCGGCATTGGGGCCGAAGAACACGGCCAAACGCGGCAGCTCGACCTCTACATCGTCGAGCGACTTGAACTTGCGGACTCTCAGATGGGTCAGCATCGGGATTCCTGCCTCGAAACCGCCAGCAGCGCGGCGTCCCGCAGCCGCTTCTCCCGGCCACCGCGAGGGTATCGCGCAGACAGCGCGCTGGCGAGGCGGAGCAAGTCGGGGCCACGGTCCTGTTCGGCCGTGATCAATGCCCGCTTACGTTTCCACCGTCTGCAGGCGATCAGCTACCTTACACCCCGTTCAGCACCCAGCGGGGGCGCTCGCCGCGCTGCACCACCGCCCGCACGTTGTCGTGGGCGAAGCTCCAGATGCGCTCGACGGTATCCCCCGCCACTCCCGCGACGTGGGAAGTGAGCAGGCAGCTCGGGAGCCCGATCAGGGGATGGTCGGCCGGGATCGGCTCCACCTCGAACACGTCGATCGCGGCGCCCGCGATGTCGCTCCGGCGAAGCGCCCGCGCGAGCGCCGCCTCGTCGACGATGCCGCCGCGCGCGCAGCACACGAGCAGGGCATTCGAGCGCATCCGGTCGAGGGCAGCAGCGTCAATCATTCCGCGCGAGGTGGGGTTGAGGTCCGTGCACACGCTCACGATGTCCGATTCCCGGAGGAGCCGGTCGAGCGCCACCTTGCGCGCGTCGAGAACTGCGGCGAGCCGGACGTTGACGTCCCGGATGTCGTGGTAGAGGAGCCGCATCTCGAAGGCGCGGGCGCGCCGGGCGAGCGCGCTGCCGGTGTTGCCGAAGCCGATGATGCCCAAGGTCTTGTCCTTGAGCTCGAAGGTCTTCGTGGTCAGCACCCGCGCCGCCTCCCAGTCCGCGCTCCGGGTCAGGGCCAGCGCCTCGGGAAAGCGTCTCGCGTGCGTGAGCATGAACATCATCGCGTGCTCGGCCACCGCTTCCCGGTTGACCCCCTCGATGTTGCAGGCGGGGATGCCGCGCGCCGCCGTCGCCTCGAGGTCCAGCGTCTCGTAGCCCACGCCCAAGCGCTGCACGATGCGAAGCTGGGGCGCCGCGTCCAGGATCTGCTCGTTCACCGGCTCCATCGCGACGATGAATGCCTCCGCGTCCCGAACCCGCCGGAGGGCTTCCGGCGGGTAGACGCCTCCCTCGCCCGCCTGCGCCTGGACCGCTTCCACGTCGCCGGGGACGCGGCCGTCGAGGTCCGGGCGCGCCCGGAGCAGGTAGGCGATCTTCACCCTGCCGCCGCCTCCCGTTGCCACGGGGCCTCGGGCTCGCCGCCCTGGCGCTCAGGCCCGCGCCGGGAGATGGCGGGCCACGCACTCGGGAACGAGCAGCGTCTCGCGGGTGCGCAGGTCGAAGATGATGCTGGTCGCCTCGCCGTCGATGGCGACCGCGCCGTCCGGCTTCACGATCTCGTGGGCGAGCACGAAGCTCTTGCGGCCCCGGGAGACGGGGCGGGTCAGGATCTCGAGGCGTTCGCCGAGAAAGCACTCCAGCCGGTAGTTATAGTTGATGTTCACGACGATCGGCGAGAGGGTGTAGTCCCGGCCCGACTCGCCGTAGAGCCCGCAGCCCTTGAACCAGTCGTCGCGCGCGGTCTCCAGATAGCGCACCGCCTCCACGTGGTTGAGGTGGTCCAGCTCGTCGGTGTGCGCCTTCGTGACCTCGATGATCGTCTCGCTTTCCACCCTGGCGACTCCCTCCGCACCGCACGCGATTGCGCTGCGAAGTCTCGATCAGATGCCGGCTCCGAGACAATACGCCCCGTGCCGCCCGCGGGGCTCTTCAGAAGGTCGAGTTGCGGGGTTCGAAGTACTGGAATCAGGCGATGGATTCCCGCGCCCCC
>CAYFYD010000165.1:0-8318 GCA_964347195.1 uncultured Ectothiorhodospiraceae bacterium | reverse complement strand
TGACCTCTACACAATTTTGCAGGTTTTGAGCCTGACGCTATTCGAGAAAATGCCTATTTTCAAGCTGTTTTCTGACACCGACCACAGTTTGTCGAATCTAGAAAATTCTAACCAATTGATTTTGTTCGAATAATTGTTGGGACACTAGTGAGGGTGAATAACGAGGGAGTAGAGGTATGCCCGTCGATAGGAGAAGATGGGGTAGTGGTCCCCTGGAATACTGTTCGACACCATCCCAAACCAAGTCTGGAGGGCTGCTCCATTGCCAGTATTTCAGGTTGCCTCTCCCGATGCCAGCCGCACCGAGCGAAGCGCGCGTGTCCTCGACCGATTGTTTGAGCAGGTCAGCTTCAGACCTACACCCATGCCGCTTCTGTTCCGTGGTGCCGCCCGCACGCACCGGCGGTGGACGGAGAGACTTTCAGGGTCGCCCGGGCGCGCCGCGGTCCGGGACCCCGCGGCGTGTTCCCCCGGTCTCGCTTCGGAACAGGAAGGAGCACTTCCGGTGCGGGCCGGCAGTGCTCAGGAAGCGGCGGAGAGGTGCCCCACCAGCCGCTCCATCGCCTCCTCGAGCATGCGGTGATCGACGCCGAAGCAGATGCGGAAGTGGCCTTCGCCTTCGGGGCCGAACGCCACCCCCGGGCAGAGACCCACCCTGGCTTCGCGCAGCACGTCGATGACGAATGCCTTGCTGTCGGCGAGTCCTTCCACCCGCACCATGAGGTAGAAGGTGCCTCCGGGCTTCTCGAAGCGCAGGCCGGGCACGCCGGAAAGGGCGTCGCAGACCACGTCGCGTCCCGTCCGGCAGCGCGCCACGAAGCTCCGGAGGAACGCCTCGCCGTGCCGGATCGCCGCCTCGCACCCGTGCTGGACGAAGGTCGGGAGGCCGGTGGTGCCGAACTGCAGCAGGTTCTCGAAGATGAGGCCGAGCGAGGGAGGTGCGATCGCCCACCCCGCCCTCCAGCCCGTCATCGCCCAGCCCTTCGAGAAGGTGTTGGTGGCGATGACGCGGTCTTCGGGGTCGCAGAGCTCCAGGAAGGAGGGCGCTCTCGGCATCTCGTAGGTGAGGCGGTGATACACCTCGTCGGCCAGGATCCACAGGCCACGGCGCCGCGCGAAATCGAGCACTTCCTCCATCTGCTCGCGCGGCATGATCCAGCCGGTCGGGTTCTGGGGCGAGTTGACGACCAGCACCCGGGTGCGGTCGGTGACCGCGGCGAAGAGCTCTTCGAGGTCCAGGTGCCATCCCCGGTTGCCGAAACGAAAGGGCACCGTGCGGATCACTCCCCCCGCGATCCGGGCCGCCTCGAAGACGTTGGTCCAGGCGGGGGAAGGCACCACCACTTCGTCGCCGGGTTCGCATACCGCCTGGAAGGCCTGGAGGACCGCCTGCATGCCGCCCACGGTCACCGAGATGCGTTCGACGTCCATCGGGGCGCCGTAGAGCCGGGAGTGGTACTCGGCGAGCGCCTCGCGCAGGGAGGGGATGCCCCGCGAGTACGTGTAGCGGGTGTGGCCTTCCCGCATCGCCCGCACCGCCGCGTCGCAGATGAACTCGGGGGTGGGGAGGTCCGATTCCCCTACCCACAGCTTGTACACGTCGGGGTCGTTGCGGGCGAGATCCACGACTTCGATGATGTCGCTCATGGGAATGGCGCGGATACGCTCGCAGGTGTGCTCGATGGCAAGGGACATCGATGAGGGTTCCGTGGGTGGGGAGTGCGGGGCGCGAAGGGTAGCCGAGCCGTCCCCTTCGCGCTATCGGAGTCGGGGCGGCGCCAGGACCATTCAGAAGTCGAGCTGCGGGGTTCGAGTTACTGGAATCAGGAATGGATTCCCGCTTCCGCGGGAATGACGGATATGGGCTGGGTCCCCGCCCCGCGATCGGGGTCGCGGGCAAGCTTTCGCGGGAATGACGGATGTGGGATGGATTCCCGCTTCCCATCGGGGTCGCGGACGAGCTTCGCGGGAATGACGAGGAGTGGTGTCCTGCACATCGTCCGTCGTTCCCGTGCCCTCTCCCGTCATTCCCGCGAACGCGGGAATCCATTCCGGTCAATGAATCCCGAAGCTCGAACTCTGAAGCCGTTATGCCGACTTTGAAGAGCGCTGGGGGCGACGCGGGCTCGCCCGCGGTTCCGTCGATCCCCGCCATGCGGAGGTCCGCAAGTCCCCGCTCCCCGGCATACACTTGGCCCCGGAAATCCGCGGAAGGAAGCACCCCATGGCGATCACGCTCTATCACAGCCGGCACGCACGTTCGGTGCGCTGCCTCTGGGCCCTGGAGGAAATGGGGCTCGACTACGATCTGGTCACCCTGAAGTTCCCGCCCCGGGTGCACCACAAGGACTTCAAGGCGACCAATCCGCTTGGCACCGTGCCCTGCCTGGTCGACGGCGACCTCGTGATGACCGAGTCCTGCGCCATCGTCCAGTACCTCGTCGAACGCTACGGCCCCACCCCGCTCGCGGTCACCGGGGAGGAAGCGGACTACGGGGCGTACCTGAACTGGCTGCACCGCGCCGACGCGACGCTCACCTTCCCCCTCGCGCTCGTGTTCCGCTACCGCGATCTCGAGGCGCCGGAGCGGCGCAGCCCGCAGGTGGCGGAGGACTACCGCCGGTGGTTTCTCGGACGGCTGCGCAGCGTGGAGGCGGCCGCCGGGGAGCACGAGTACCTCTGCGCGGGCCGCTTCACCGCCGCCGATCTGTGCACCGCGTACGGGCTCTACTTCGCGGGTCGGCTGGGGCTCGAGGAAGCGTTTACCCCGAACGTCCGGCGCTGGTGGGAGCGGGTGTCGGAGCGCCCGGCATTCCGCCGTGCGACCGCTCTGTAGTGTCCTGTATCAGAAACAGATTCACACTGTGTGGGACCCTTCCCGCGCGCCCATGCCGACACTCCCTGAACGATAGTGCCGTCATTCCCGCGCAAGCTTGTCCCCGACCCCGATCGGGGGCGGGAATCCACCGTTTTCCGCGGACCCGGCCTCCGCGATCGTGGCCGGTAAGCCGTCATCAGCGCGCATGAACTCACAAGAATTCGGAGAGCTGGAGTCTGAAGTGCGCATCACGCTCGAAGATCGTATTCGCGAGACAGGACGGTAGCGGGCAGCGGCGGGCGGCCGCCCGCCGACCCTTTCGCCGGGTATGCGCCCATTCCCGGCCCGGACCATGGCGCCGGACGGGGGAAGGGGAGGAGCACCGGCGATCCTTCAGGACCGAGGACTAAGAAGACCGGGAGGCATTGCGATATTGTGAGCCGTGACGCCCCCGGTTGCCGCTTGATAGCATTCCGGGAGTGAGGGGTTTGCGGTGGGGCAAGCGGGAATCGGGTGCGTGCGAGCGGGGCGAGGCCATACGGAAAGCAGGGGATGGAGGTAGGAAAGGAGCCCTCAGCGCCGATCCCGGGCGCTCGGGGAAAGCGCCTGGAAGTGTCGGCGGAGCTGTGGTCGATCCTCCTGGTCGGTGCGGCGCTGGCCGCGCTCACGCTGACCGGGATGGGGGAGGTTCGCTCGGACATGCGGGAGATCCGATCGGACATGCGGGACATTCGCTCCGATATGCGGGACATTCGCTCCGACATGCAGGAGCGATTCTCCCTGGTCGAGAGGCGGCTCTCGTCGATAGAGGCGAGGATTGCCCTGGTCGAGCGCGAGCAGGGGGAGATCCGGGGAATCGTGGAGGGCTTGCGAGATAGTGCCGGAGGGCGCCCGAGCTCCTCCGGAGGTTGACGCGGACGTCCATATCCCGATGCCGTCGCGCTCTCGATGCGACGCAGCCGGAGACCCTTCCCGGGGCCGCCGATGTCGTTGCCGCTCCCGGCGGCGGCGTCCGCGCCCGCGCGGAGTGCCCGGCGGGCGGCTCAGGAGTCGGCGGGGTGAAGGTCACCGCCCGCCAAGTCCGAAGCGAGCGCTTCGAGCATCTCCGGGACTTCGCTCGGAGCGACTCCTTCGCCGGCCTCGAAGCGCGCCTCGATCGCCCCTTCGAGGTGCCGGTGCATGACTTGGCGGCGGAGTCCCGGGAGGTGGGCGATCGCCGCCTGCACCGCGTCCTGCAGGGCGGCGGTCCAGCGCGCTTCGTAGGTCTCGCGCGCCTCGCCGAAGGAGAAGGCGGGCGGCTGTGTCCAGCCGCGCCCGGCCCGCAGGGCGGCCCGTCGGGCCGCGGTTGCGGCAGCGTCGACCCGCCCGTCGTCGTCGAGCACCACGCCGTGCGCGTCCGAGGCGGTCGCGGCCGACACGATGCCGTTGCGCAGGTCTTCGCGCACCGCCTCCGGATCGCGGTCCAGCGGGTCCCCGAGACCGCCGCCGCCCTGGGTGCCGATGCGCAGGCGCTCCCCCGGCTCGAGATGGAGGACGTCGATCTTTCCGATGTCGCGCTCCTCCGGGCCTCCGGGGTTGACGGTGGTGTAGCCGGTGGTGCCGGGCCATCCCCCCTCGCGCCCGGGGGGCGGGAAGAGGTAGCGCTCCATGTTCCGCGCGGTGACCGTGGTGTAGGGGGAGCGGGTCTCGAGCTCGAGCTCGATCCCGGTGCCGCCGCGGTAGCGTCCCGGTCCGCCGGAGTCCTCGCGCAGACCGTAGCGCCGGATCAGGATCTCCGGCATCTCCTGCTCGACGAGCTCGGTGGGCACGTTCTTGAGGAAGTTGGTGATCACCATGGCCCCGTCGATGCCGTCTTCGTGGGGGCGGCCCCCGGAGCCGCCGACGATCGGTTGCACCACCGAGACCCGGGTGCCGCCGGTCTCGAACTCCGGCACCGCCACCATCAGGATGGAGCCCTGCCCGGAGTCGGTCGCGGGGAGCTCCTCCGGCACCGCCCGGGACAGCGCCCCGATGCTCACGTCGCACACTTTGTGCGCGGTCGAGTAGCGGGTGCCGCAGCCCGCGCCCGGCTCCGGGTCGAGGATGGACCCTTTCGGGATACGCACCTTCATCGGACGCACCAGCCCCGCGTTGTAGGCGATACCGGGCTCCCGGGTGCAGATCCAGTTCACCAGCCCGGTGATGAGCATCCAGTGCCCGTGCTTGCCGTGGGTCGGGAGGTTGAGCGCGGCGCGCACTTGGGGCGCGGTGCCGGAGAAGTCGAGCAGCATCTCGTCGCCCCTGACGTGCAGCTCCAGGTTGATGCGGATCAGCCCGAGACCCACCATGTCCGCCTCGATGTAGTCGCAGTGGCGGTAGCGTCCGTCCGGGACGTGGGCGATGACGCGCCGGGCCTGGGTCTCCGCGTAGTCGAGGACCGCGTCGATCGCCTCCCCGATCCGGGTGCGGCCGTAGCGTTCGAGGAGGGCGTGCACCCGCCGTTCCGCGGTGGCGAGGCCGGCGAGACAGGCGCTCATGTCTCCCCAGTTCTGGTCCGGGGTGCGGGTGTTGCAGAGGAAGAGGTCGAGGAAGGTGCGGTCGAGCTCGCCTTCCCGGTACAGGCGCTGCGGCGGGACGCGGATCCCTTCCTGGTAGACCTCGAAGCTCGAGGGCGCGATGCTGCCGGTCACCCGCCCGCCGACGTCGTTGACGTGCATGAAGCTCCAGACGTAGCAGACGATCTCCCCTTCCCGGAACACCGGCTTCCACAGGAAGACGTCCGAGAGGTGGGTGACCATGCCGCCGGTGCTGTCGGGGTCGTTGGAGATGAAGACGTCCCCCTCGCGGACGTCGTCGCCCATCCGCGCGATCGCCTCGTCCATCGGCATGCCGATCATCATGAGCACACCGTAGCGGCGCGGCGCCGCGAACACCTCGCCCTGCGGGCTCACGAGCACCGCGCCGTAGTCCTGCGTCTCCTTCACGAAGACGGTATGCGCGGTGCGGTAGATGACCTGCGCCATTTCATCGACCACCGCCTGGAAACGGTTGATGAGGATCTCGAGCGACACCTTGTCGATGCTCGATGCGTGTGCGCTCACCGGCGTTCCCCGATCAGGTTGAGGTGCCCGTCGACCTCCACCCGGAAGCCCTCCGGCACGTAGACGGTGGTGTCGTACTGTTCGACGACCAGGGGGCCTTCGTGGCGGTCGCCCGGTCGCATCGCCGAACGCTGGTGTACCGAGGCCTCGGTCTCGCGTCCCTGGTCGAGGATGCGGCGGCGGGAGGGGCCGGGGCTCTCCGCCCGCGCGCCGCTCCCGAGCACCCGCACCTGCGGCTTCTGCGTGACCCCCACGACCTGCACCCGCGCCTCGATGAGCCGTACCGGCGCGTCGCGGTCGGCGAAGCCGTAGGCGCGGTGGTAGGCTTCGTTGAACCAGTCGACGAGGCGCGCGGTGCCGAGCTCGGCGCTGTCGCGCACCGGGAGCGGCACCCCGAGCTCGTAGGACTGGCCCGAGTAGCACAGGTCTCCCGAGCGGAGCAGGTAGACCTCGTCCAGCTCGACCCGCTGGTCCCCGAGCCAGCGGTGCGCGTCGTCCTCGAGTCGCTCGAAGACGGCCCGGAGCTCCCGGTCTTCGAGCGCGTCGCAATCGCGCCAGACGCTCGCCACGAAGTCGGCCCGGAAGTCGGCCGCAATGCAGCCGAGCGCGCACAGGGTGCCGGGCGCGGGCGGCACGATCACGCGCCGGAAATCGAGCTCCCGCGCGAGCATGAAGGCATGGGTGGGGCCGGCGGCGCCGTAGGCGAGCAGGGAGAAGTCGGCGCCGTCCGCGCCGCGCCGCGCGAGCTGCGGCACCAGCGCCGCGTAGATGTTGGCGCTCGCCACCTGCAGCACCGCGTCCGCGGCCGCACTCGCGTCGAGGCCGAGCGCCCTGCCCAGTCGGGAGAGCGCCGCATCGGCTCTCTCCGGCGCGAGCGGCATCTCGCCGCCGAGAAAGCGCTCCGGGCGGACGATGCCCACCTTCAGGTAGGCGTCGGTCACCGTGGCGTCCTCGCCGCCGCGCCCGTAGCAGGCGGGACCCGGCACCGCGCCGGCGCTGCGCGGGCCCACCTTGAGCACCCCTTCGGCGTCGGTCCAGGCGATGGAGCCGCCGCCCGCTCCGATCGCGGAGACGTCCACCGCGGGCATGATCACCGGGTAGTCGCCGATGGTGTTCTCGGTGGAACGGGAGAGCTCGCCGTCCACCACCGACACGTCGACGCTGGTCCCCCCCATGTCCAGGGTGACGAAGCGCCTCTCCCCCATCAGGCGGCCGACGAAGGCGGCGCCGATCACGCCCGCGGCGGGACCCGAGAGCAGGGTCTCGACCGGGCGCCGCGCCGCCGCCTCCACCGACATCACGCCGCCGTTGGACTTGGTGGAGAAGATCCGGCAGCGCACTCCCAGCGCTTCGACCTCGCGGCGCAGGGTGTCGAAGTAGGTCTTCATGCGCGCGCCCACGTAGGCGTTCATCACCGCGGCGAGGGTGCGCTCGAACTCGCGCTGCTGCGGCCAGATCTCGGCCGACGTGCACACGTAGAGCTCCGGGAAGGACGCCGCGATCCACTCCCTGGCGAGACGCTCGTGGGTATCGTTGCGGTGCGCGTGCAGGAAGGCGACGGTGATGGTCTGCACGCCCTCTTCCGCCAGCGCGCTCGCCTGGGCCTCGACATCGGCGCGCGCGATCGGGATCGCGACCCGGCCGTCGTGACGCATGCGTTCGCGCACCTCGCGCACCCGGCGGCGCGGGATCAGCACTTGGGGACGGGGGGCGAAGAGGTTGTTGGGCTGGTCGAGGCGCAGGCGCCGGAGCTCGAGGACGTCACGGAATCCGGCGGTGGTGAGCAGGCCGCCCCGGGCGCCGCGCTGCTCGAGCAGGGTGTTCACCGCGAGGGTGGTGCCGTGCGAGAAGTACTCGATGTCGCCGGGCTCGATGCCGTGGCGTGCGCGGTACTCGCGCAGGCTGTCGACGATGGCGCGCTCGGGTCGGGGGGTGGAGGGGGTCTTGAGCGGATAGATGGCACCGCTCCCCCGGTCCATGACCAGGCAGTCGGTGAAGGTGCCGCCGATGTCCACCCCGACGCGGTATCTGGGATCTGATTTTCTCATAACATGTTGTTTACATTATCTCTTTGAAAGAAAGGAAACTCCAGAAACATTTGCAGGTTCCCGTCACCGTAAGCATTCCGCAAACGGATTCGATCTCATTCGTGACTGCGCATGTTTGCGTTCTCCACCTACAGGTCACCGAACGGCCGATTTCGAGGTACTCCTTCGGTCAGGCGGCGATGGGGCGATGAAGGGGCTGAGCGACGGCCAGCGCCGCCCGGCAGACTGCGGTGCTGTCATCGACCTCCTCATCATCGCCACCCCATGACCCGAGGATTACACTCCGGGCGCCGCGTGCGACCTTCCGCTTGCCGCCACACCCACCGCTCGGCAGCCCCGGTCGAACGCCAACGCTCCTACCGTAGTCGCCGC
>CAYFYD010000164.1:0-8353 GCA_964347195.1 uncultured Ectothiorhodospiraceae bacterium | reverse complement strand
GCCTGATTCCAGTACTTCGAACCCCGCAACTCGACTTCTGAATGGTCCTGCGGGATCGCCCGGGCTGATGGATTACTGCTCAACGAGGAGGTGACGATGGGCGCCGCGCGGCGTGGTCTCCGTTGTTCTCCCGATGAGCGGAAAACCATGGGGACGACCGGTCACGGGTGGTTCCATGGAACCGGGAATCCACCGTCCGGAATCGTGCCCTTCACCCCCGGATCGGCAGCACCATCGGTGACAGCTCGGCCGCGCTTCTTCCCGCCCAGTCGAGGGTCGGCGTGCGTTCGAGCGCGCGGGCCTGCGCTTCCTCGAGCGCCTCGAGCGCGCTTCGATGGTCGATGGTGAGCACTTCGCCGTTCTCCACCACCAGCTCGCCGTCGACGTAGACGCGCTCGATGGCGCGTTCCGTCGCGACATAGATGAGGCTTCGCAACGGTTCACGCACCGGCATCATCGAGGGCGCGCCGAGGTCGACGACCACGACATCCGCCCGGCAACCGGGAGCGAGGCGTCCGATGTCGTCACGACCGAGCGCTCTGGCTCCGCCGACGGTCGCGGCGTCGAAGACGTCGGCGGTGCCGAGGTCGGCGACGCTCTCTCCCGCGATGCGTGCGCAGTAGAGCGCGCTGCGCATCTCCTCCAGCAGATGATGGGGATAGGTGTCGGTGCCGATGCCGACGTTGATGCCCCGGCGCAGATAGGCGCCGAGGGTGCGAAGCGAAATCCCCCGGCGCATGAACACGGTGGGGCAGTGCGCCACGCTCACCGCGTGGTCGGCGAGCAGGTCGAGGTCCCCGCGCGTCGTCCAGTGCAGCCAGGGGTGATGGTCGAGGAAGATCGCATGCCCGATCACGCTGCGCTCGCCCAGCGCCCCGACCGAGTGCAGGAAGCGGATCGGCGACTTGCCGTGCCGGCGTTGCATTTCGTGGAACTCGGCCACGCTCTGGGCGGCGTGGGTCTGCCACGGCAGTGCGTACTCCTCGGCGTAGTCGTAGGAGTCGCGGAGCAGATCGGGGCGGCAGGTGTCCACCTGGGCGGGGTAGACCATGCCGCCGAGGCGCCCGCAGGGATGCTGGCGGGCACGCTCGATGAAGCGCCGCGCCTCGTCGAAGCCCTCGCGCCCCGCGCTCGGCGACCATTCGTACTCCAAAGAGTGCCCGTCCCGGGTGAACCAGCGCGCATCGCGAAAGCCGGGGGCGACGACCGCCCGGATGCCGCTCGCGGCGAGCAGGTCCAGCCACTCGTCGTAGGGGGCGGAGAGGTCGGTGATGGTGGTGCAGCCGGAGAGCAGCAGCTCCGCCACCGCCACCTGGAGACAGGCGACTCTTCCCTGCGGGTCGGCGTCGAAGACGGTCAGGAACTCGTAGAGCGAGCTGTGGTGAAAACCCGGGCTGTGCGTCTCGTCGGTTATCCCCTTGCGGAGCGGCTCGCTCGAGGGATGGGAGTGCAGGTTCACGAGCCCCGGCATCACGAGCCGGTCCCGCCCGTCGATCACCTCCTCGGCGGGTCCCCCGTAGCCCTTGCCGACGAAGGTGATGACGCCGCCGGCAAACGCGATGTCCGCATCGCGCAGGTAGTGGTGCCGCTCACCGTCCCCGGCGACCACCCATGCCGCGTTGCGAATCAGGGTCGTGGTGCTCACTGGCCCTCCTGTCGTGGGTGCCCGTGCTCCGGTGGGGCAGCTCCGGCGGCACTGCCGGGTGCGAGCCGTCCGGATCCCCGCTGCCGCTGGACCGCTGGCGGAAGGCGCCCCGAGCGTCTTCCGCCATTCCCTTGACGAGCGGACCGCAGCGGCGAGCCGCCCCGCGGTACTGGAAGGAAAGCGGGTCGCTTCACGCGGCCATTCCGTCGATTCCTGTCATCGCGCACTTGGCTCAACGGGCAAGGCACCCTGCGACCGCGCCTCAATGCACGAAGAGGCGCCGTTCCGTTTTCCCGAATGGCTCGCACCCCGTTTCGGTCACCACCGTAGTCTCGCTGAACATGACTCCGTGCTCCCCGAGGCGGCGCAGGGCGACGGGATGGTGGAAGACCATGCCGGCGCGGATCGGAGTGTGCTGGCCGCGCATGATGAGGCCGGTGCGGTCGGCCCAGGTCGGAGGGAAGCCCGCGCCGACCCCGTAGCCGAAGCAGCCGTGGAAGACGAGCTCCTCGCCTGCCGCCGCGATGCCTTTCCAGCCCGCTTCCGCGACTTCGTGACCGGTGAGGCCGGGGCGAAGCGCCTCCAGCACGCAGTCGAGGGCGCGCAGACAGGCGTCGGCGAGGCGTTGCACGCCCGCGCTCGGTGTCCCGACGCTCGCGGTGCGCATGAGCGGGGTCGTGTAGCGCTGGTAGCACGCACCGATCTCGACGCACACGCTGTCGCCCCGGCGGAGCGCCTTGCGCTTGTGGCTCGAGTGCAGGATGCCCGATCGCGCCCCGGTGGTGACGATCGGGGACACGCACCAGTACTCGCTGCCCGCGCTCAGCATCGCCTGCGCCGCGGCCGCGGCTACCGCGTTGTCGCTTCCACCTTCCACCGCGGCGTCGATCGCGGCGGCCATGCCCGCGTCGGTCATGGGGGCGGCCCGCCGGTGGCAAGCGAGCTCCGACTCCGATTTCGTCGCCTTCAGCGTCGCCAGGAGCTGGGTGGCGTCCTCGAAGCGGGCCTTCGGCAGTGCGTGCCCGAGCTCTTCGAGGCAACGCGGAGTCAGGCCGCTCGCGTCCTTCTCGACGCCGATGGCGGCGGCGCCGAGCCCGCATTCGAGCAGACGCTCGCTCAGGTAGGCGCCGGCACTGCGCTCGGGGTCGAAGCCGCAGGCGCTCTCGAGCCAGGTGTGGAGCAGCGCGGTGCCGAGCTCCGGCGACGGCACCACCAGCACCGGGTCCCCCTCCGCGGGCACGATCAGGGTCTCTCCGCCCAGCACCGAGAAGGTCTGGTAGCCCGAGAGGTACAGGACGCTGGCGGGATGCGAGACGAGCAGAGCGTCCATCCCTGCCTCTCCCGACGCCGCTCGGGCCGCCGCGAGCCGCTTCCGGTACTCCTCGGCGGGAAACGCCGTCTCCAGCGGAAGCGACGCAATAACGCTCCGGGGGAGCGGCCCGCCCCGCAGGCTGGGGTGCACGGTCATCGTCATATCGAGTTTCGGGATTCGTTGGCCGAAGTGGATTCCCGCTTCCGCGGGAATGACGGGGTGCAGCGCGGGAGTGACGGGGTGCGGCACGGGAGTGGCGGAGTGCGGCGCGGGAATGACGGAATGTGGCGCGGGAATGACATCATCTGCGCAAGACGCGTCACTCCCGCCACCAGGGCCGTTTCATGCGGACCGGAGTCGCACCGCCGCCGCACCCTCCCCGGGCGATGGGCGTGTCCCTGGCGCCTCGTGGGCGTGCCCGAGCCGCCCCCATCGGTCCCGCACCGTCTACCGGCAGCAATTCTCATTTTGGCGCCTGACTTCACCCTGAGCCGCAAGCCGCCTTCTCCTTGCGGCTCGATCCGGGGCAGATCGGGGGCAGATCGACGGTCGTGCCGGTCCTGCCGCGGGACCCGACGAGCAAAATGAGAATTGCTGGTCTACCGGGGTCCCCGTTGCGCGTCCGGATCGCAGAATGAAATGTCCCTGCTCCCGCCACAGTCGTCACTCCCTCCGCCGTCATTCCCTCCATAGCCGTCATTCCCTCGACAGTCGCCAACTCCTCCATAGCCGTTACTCCCGTCATAGCCGTTACTCCCGCCGTAGCCGTCATTCCCGCGGAAGCGGGAATCCATCGCCTGATTCCAGCATTGAAACTCGAGATCACCATCGTGAGCTGTCTCCGCGGAAGGGAGCTCCGGGGCGCGGGTTCGCTGCCGCTGCATCCGAGCGCTACAGTAGCGTATCTTCGGCATCCGGTGATCGTCCGAGACGGCAGTCAGGGAGGCGGCGGACCGTTCCCGGTGCGCGCATGTCCGGATCCGCTTTCCTGCATCGCCAGCGTCCCCATCCCTTCGCGCGCGCATCGTGAACGAAGTCGTTCCCGCGCACACAACGACCCGTTCCCCCATCCCCTCGCGCGCGCATCGTCAACGCTATCCTCCACCTTGAGCGCGACACTCCCGTGCCCATCCCCTCGCGCGCATCGTGAACCCGACGCGAGCGAGAACGCGATCGGAAACGAAGCCCACCCCCTCGCGCCCGCACTGCGAACGTCGCGACCGCGGCCTTGCCCTCGGCGCCTCGCGCACATAGCCTGTCGCCCTCCTCGCCGGCCGCCCCGGCGCATATCCAGGACCTCTCGATGCGATTCGACGGCAACGTCTACTACCACGAGTGCGAGCCTTACCCGGATCACGAGCTGCTCGGTGAGTGGGCCGACACCGCCCGGGTCCTGGACCAGGGCGGATTCACGACCTGCTGGCTCGGCGAGCACCACTTCTGGTACAGCGGATATCCCGTCGCATGTCCCAATCCGGTCCTCGTCGGCATGCATCTCGCCAGCATCACGAAGAACCTGCGCATGGGGCAGAGCGCCTGCATCCTGCCCGACCACCATCCCATCCGGCTCGCGGAGGACCTCGCGACCGCGGACCAGCTCACCGGCGGGCGCCTCGACGTGGGTATCGCGCGGGGCACCAACAGCTCCGCGTCCATTCAGTTCCACCCCGCTGCCGACCGCCGCGATCCCGCCACCAACTACCGCCTCTTCACCGAGACCCTGGACATCATGCTCAAGTGCTGGACGGAGGAGGCGTTCCGCCACGAGGGCGAGTTCTACACCTTCCCGGTGCCGGGCTGGTCGGAGAACGATCCGCGCATCTACGAGAAGGACCCCGCTCACTACGGCCCGGACGGCGAGCTGATCGCGCTCGGCGTGACGCCGAAGCCCTGGCAGAAGCCCTATCCGCCCATCTGGCAGGCGGCCGACTCGACTTCCTCCTACGAGTTCGCGGCGCGGCGGGGGCACTCGGTGATCGGGGTTGCCCGTTCCTTCGAGGGCACCCGCGAGGCATGGACCCGCTACCGGGAAGTGGCGAGCGAGGTGAGCGGGCGGGATCTCCCGATGGGGGTGTGCGCGAACGGCCAGACGCTCAACATCATGCGCACCTTCCACATCGCCGAGACCTGTGAGGAAGCGGAACGCGACGCCCGGCACGGCATCAACACCTTCTTCGACATGGCGGTCGGGCTCAATCCCAACTGGGCGCGCGAAGGCTTCCTCGCCCGGGACGAGACGCTCAGCGACGAGGACCGCAACCTCGACTGGTTCGATTTCTTCCAGAAGTACGAGATGCTCTTCATCGGCTCCCCGGACTTCGTGGCCGAGCGTATCGACAAGTTCCGCTCCGAGCTCAACTGCCAGCACGTGACCCTGTGGCCGAACCCGGGCTTCGTGCCCTACGAGAAGGTGCGCCGCGGGATCGAGCTCTTCGCGGAACGGGTCATCCCCCGCTTCGACACCGGCGAGACCGCGGTCGCGGCGGGGTGAGGTGGAGGGCGGCCGAGCGATGAGCGCCGGAAGCGACGCCTTCCACCAGACCCTC
Source organism: uncultured Ectothiorhodospiraceae bacterium (assembly GCA_964347195.1). GTDB lineage: Bacteria > Pseudomonadota > Gammaproteobacteria > HK1 > HK1 > JAJEAD01. The sequence goes on along the minus strand of CAYFYD010000164.1, from coordinate 2,850 downwards.
ACCGTCATCGACGGCTGCCAGTTCAGCAACTGGTTCCAGTGCGGCTTCGCCGACGCTCAGGTCTACAACGTCAAGCGCGAGTACTTCGAGCAGTGGCGCGCGGGCGGGGTGAGCGCGGTACAGGTCACAGTGTGCACCTGGGAGAGCGCGCGGCCCACCCTCGACACCCTGAGCCGCTGGTACCGGGCGTTCCGGGATCATTCCGACTTGGTGGTGCCGGCAGTACGCGGCGCCGACATCGTGGCGGCGAAGGCGGCGGGCAGGACCGCGGTCATTCTCGGCATGCAGAACACCTCCGCGTTCGAGGACGACCTCGGGCTCGTCGAGGTGTTCCATCGCCTCGGAATCCGCTTCGCCCAAGCCACCTACAACCTCCAGAACTTCGTGGGGGCGAGCTGCTACGACCCGGCGGACGCCGGCCTCACCCGCTACGGGCGCTTCGTCCTCGGTGAGATGAACCGGCTCGGCATGATCATGGACACCTCGCACGTCGGCGACCGCACCACCCTCGACTGCATCGAGCACTCGTCCCGGCCGGTGGTCGCAACCCATGCCAACCCGCGCTCCTTCTTCGCGCACAAGCGCAACAAGACCGAGGAAGTCATGCGCGCGCTCGCGCGAAGCGGCGGCATTCTCGGGCTCGCCACCTACCCGGCCCTCTGCCCGAGGGGCACCACGCTCGCAAGCTGGTGCGACATGGTGGCGAGGAGCGCAGACGTCATGGGGGTCGAGCACATCGGGCTCGGCAGCGACTGCGCGCTCGGCTGGACCACCGAGGACGCGATGACCATCAACATGTGGCACTGGAGCCACGAGCCCGACTACGGCGCCCACAGCGCGGAGCACCCCGGGTGGGACCCGATGCCCGACTGGTGGCCCTCCTCCGCCGGCTATCCCGCCATCACCGCGGGACTGCTCGCCCGGGGTTTCACGGAAGCGGAGACGGCCGCGATCATGGGCGGGAACTGGCTGCGCATCTGCACTGAGGGTTTCGAGCCCGCGCCGTGAACGCCGTGTCCCGATGCCGCCGTGTCGCTCCGGGTCCGCGTACACGGCTTGCGGCTGCGCATCCTCTTCCGTCTCGAGTCCCATGACCACGTGTTCCATGGCGTGGCTTTCGGCCTTCCTGTTCACGGAGGCGGGGCCTCGCGGGAGGGGCGGACGTGGCGGGAATCCACCACCAGGGTCCCTTTCCCGATCGCGGGGTGGCGCCCACCCCGGCGGTCTCACCAGGAGGCACCATGAACGCTGACGAGATGAGCGCGGCCATCGACCGGATGTTCGCTGCCTATTCCGCCGGAGACCTCGACGGCTTCGTCGCCGGCGTCGCCGAAGACATGCACTACGAGGACACCGGCGGCGGACCTCCGCTCACCGGCCGGGCCGCGTTCCGGGACTATGCCTCGGGCTGGTTCAACGCCTGCTCCGACGGGGTGCTGGAGCCGGGCGGGAAGATCATCTCCGGCAACGAAGCCGCGGTGGAGATGCGCTTCAGCGCCACCCACGACCGCGGGCCGCTCTACGGGGTGGCGCCGACCGGCAAGCGCTTCGCGTTCGCGTTCGCGATCACCCTGCGTTTCACCGATGGCGAGGTGAGCGAGCTCAAGGCCTGGTACAGCCCCCTGGTGCCGATGCAGGCGGTGGGCCTCGTCGGCGATCTGCCGGGGCGCCCCGTCGCCGCGACCGATACGTGAGCGCGGACATGGCGGGCGCACCGGACTTCACCCCCATCGACCCCGCGGTGGTCCCGCGCTTCGCGGACATCGCGACCTTCATGCGCACCCGGCGCTGCGACCCGAGCGCCGCGGTGGACATCGCGATGGTCGGCGTGCCCTTCGACATCGGACTCAACTACCGCAGCGGCGCCCGGCAGGGCCCGGCCGGGGTGCGCGAGGCGTCGCGGATCATCCGGCGCGTGCACCCCACGAGCGGGATCCGGCCCTTCGAGATCTGCAACGTCGCCGACCTCGGGGACGCGCCCGTGAACCCGATGAACAAGAACGCTTCGATCGCGATGATCGAAACCTTCTTCGCCGAGCTCGGCGCCCTCGACATCGTGCCCATCGCGGTGGGCGGCGACCACACCATTCCGCTGCCGATCCTGCGCGCGCTCGCGGCCGGGCGGCCGGTCGGTGTGCTGCACTTCGACGCGCACGCCGACGTGCTCGACGAGATCTGCGGCGACCGGGTGAACCACGCCACCTTCATGCGGCGCGGCTTCGAGGAAGGTCTCATCGACGCCGCGCGGGTCGTCCAGGTCGGCATGCGCGGCAGTCGCTTCGGGGACGGCGACGTCCGCTTCGGCTACGAGGCCGGCTACCGGATCATCACGATGGACGAGTACGAGGAGATGGGCCGCGCCGCGGTCATCGAGTGCATCGACGCCGTGCTGGGGGAAGGCCCCGTCTACGTCTCGCTCGACATCGACGGGCTCGACCCGGCCTTCCTGCCCGGCACCGGGGTGCCCGAGATCGGCGGGATCACCCCCCGCGACGCCCAGGTCATCCTGCGGTCCTTGCGGGGGCGGGAGCTCGTCGGCGCCGACATCAGCGAGGTGTCGCCCTGCTTCGACCCCACCGGCATCACCTGCGTCACGGTGGCGAACCTCATGTTCGAGATGCTCTGCGTGATGGCGGACTCGATCTACGCCCGCCGCTCCTGACCAGGGCTCTTCAGGAGTCGAGCTTCGGAGTCTGAAGCGGTCATGCCGACTCCTGAAGAGCCCTGGCTCCTGACGCAAGGCCATTGCACGCTGGCTGAGGATCCGCTCCAGATGGGCCGGAGCACTCTCATCCGTGCCGTCACGGCAGTCTGTGGGCTCCGTGGAAGCCGCCAGTTGGCCGGATCTCG
>CAYFYD010000163.1:0-8379 GCA_964347195.1 uncultured Ectothiorhodospiraceae bacterium | reverse complement strand
TCCCGAAGCTCGGAGTCTGAAGCCGTCAAGCCGACTTTTGAAGAGCCCTGCCGGTGGCTGCCAGGGCAGATCAGTTCGTGGACGTCCTCGATCGCCGCCGGACAGCGTAGCTCCCTGATGCAGAGTCTCTTTCTTCGCTGGGCGACGACTTCGCCCGAGACGCTTGGCGATCGACGTAACTCATTGAATTCATTGGACACGGGAAAGAGAACTCATCAGCCCTGCGGTGGCTGCCCGGAGCCGGATGGCCGACGGGGGCACGGCCCGCCATCGCTCCCGGAGACCCGTCTTCCTCTCGCGTCCCGTCCCGGCGAGGGTCGGGCGGGCGGCGATGGCCGTCTCGCCGGCCGCGACGACACCTCGCCACGGGGCGGGGAAGTGAAGTGGCGCCACGCACGCATGGCGCTACCATGCTCCCGAGCACACAGCGGTTCCCCTGCGATGGTCTCTCCCCTCGGGAACACCACCTACCGGCGCCTGTTCGCAGCCCAGGTCACCGCCCTCGTGGGGACCGGCCTGTCCACCGTGGCCCTCGCCCTGCTCGCTCACGACCTCGCGGGCGGGGGAGCGGGGGCGGTGCTCGGCACCGCGCTCGCCCTCAAGATGATCGCCTACGTGGGCGTCGCTCCGATTGCCGGAGCCTGTGCCCACCGCCTTCCGCGCAAGCACTTCCTGATCGCGCTCGACCTCGTGCGCGCCGGGGCTGTCGCCTGCCTGCCCTTCATCACCGAGGTCTGGCAGGTCTACGCCCTGATCGTCGTCATCAACGCCTGCTCGGCCGGCTTCACCCCGTGCTTCCAGGCGACGATTCCGGATGTCCTGCCGGACGAGCGCCAGTACACGCGGGCACTGTCCCTGTCCCGGCTCGCCTACGACCTGGAAAGCCTCCTGAGCCCGACGTTGGCCGCGCTCGCACTGGTATTCGTGGCCTACGACGGCCTGTTCGCGGCCAACGCGGCGGCTTTCGTCGTATCCGCCCTGCTCGTCAGCACTCTGCGACTGCCTTCGCCCAAGGGGCAGGAGCGCGAACGCGGCATCTGGAGGAACCTGAGCTTCGGCTCGCGCGCCTATCTGCACACGCCGCGACTCCGCGGACTCCTCGCCCTGTGTCTCGCGGTCTCGGCCGCGGGCGCGATGGTCATCGTCAACACCGTGGTCATCGTGCGCGAGCGCCTGGACGGCTCGGAGAGCGACACCGCGCTCGCCTTCGCCGCGGCGGGGGCGGGATCGATGCTGGTCGCCCTCCTGCTGCCCCGAGTCCTGGACCGCCTGCCCGACCGGCCTTTCATGCTGCTGGGCGGGGCGGTGATGGGGACCGCGCTGCTCGGAGCGCTGATCGGCCCCGGCCTGCCCGCCCTGATGGCGCTGTGGTGCCTGATCGGAGCGGGGTCCTCCCTGGTGCAGACCCCGGCCGGGCGCTTGCTGCGGCGCTCGGCCCGGGAGGGGGACCGGCCGGCCCTCTATGCCGCCCACTTCGCGCTCTCGCACGCGTGCTGGCTCGTCTGCTACCCCCTCGCGGGGTGGGTCGGCAGCACGCTCGGGCTCGACGCCGCCCTCCTGGTGCTCGCCCTCGTGGCGGGGGCGGGCACCGCGGCGGCCTTCCGGCTATGGCCCGCGGACGATGCGCACCTGCTCATGCACCGGCACGAGGCGATGAAGCACGAACACCTCCACGTTCACGACGAGCACCACCAGCACCAGCACGAGGGATGGGAAGGACCGGAGCCCCACCGCCACCCGCACCGGCACGCCCCGATCCGCCACCGCCACGCCTTCGTCATCGACCTCCACCACCCGGTCTGGCCCTCGCGCTGAACCCGCCGGGCCGCCCGCTCCTCCCCTGCTGCTTCCGAACGGTGCGCGATGCCCCGGCATCGGGCCGCGCCGCTCGGTGCTCACCGATGACCGCCCCGGGTTTTTCGTCCATGATCGCCGCGCCGGAACACGAGGAGCACGACCATGGCGGACGACCTCACCCTCTTCACAAACCCCCGATCGCGCGGGCGAATCGCGCGCTGGATGCTCGAAGAAACGGGGGCGAGCTACCGCACCGAGATCATCGAGTACGGCGAAGCGATGAAGTCGGCGTCCTATCTCGCCGTCAACCCGATGGGCAAGGTCCCCGCGATCCGTCACCGCGGCACCGTCGTGACCGAGGCGGCCGCGATCTGCGCCTACCTCGCCGACGCGTTTCCCGACTCGGAGCTCGCCCCGTCCCCCGGCGAACGCGGCGCGTACTACCGGTGGCTCTTCTTCGCGGCCGGGCCGGTGGAAGCGGCGACCACCAACCGCTACCTGGGTTTCGAGCCGCCCGCCGACAAGACGGGCATGGTCGGATACGGCACCTACGAAACGACGGTCGATACTCTGGAACGGGCGCTGACGGAGAACGCTCACGTCGGCGGTGAACGCTTCTCGGCCGCCGATGTCTACGTCGGATCGCATGTCGGCTGGGGCATGCTGATGGGCACCCTGGAGAAGCGCTCCGTCTTCGTCGACTACTGGGGGCGGGTCAGCGATCGGGACGCCTACCGGCGCGCCGATGCGCTCGACGGCGACCTCCAGGCCTCCGGGTAGTCCGGCAAGGCGACACGGGGGGACCCGCGGACGCCGGCGCGCAGCGCTTCAGATGGAGACCGAGAGAGCCAGCAGCCAACCCGGCATCAGGTCGAGCAACCAGGATTCGATCGCCCGCTCGACGTGAAAGAAAACGGCGAGGCCCACCGCCAGCAACGCGGCGCCCATGATCGGCTTCGCCCACGGCATCAAGGCCGCGAGCCGGCGGCGACGGGACACCAGAAGCTCCCGGGAGCCGTAGGCGAGCAACACGAGCACGGTGGAGATGCCCGCGCCGAAGGCGAGCATCGCGGCCCCGGCGTGCAGCAGCCCTTCGCCGCTCGCCGCGAGGCCGATCGCTCCGCCCAGCGTCGGCCCGATGCAGGGAGACCACACCACCCCGTGCAGCACCCCGACCGCGAGCTGGCCGGCGCCGCCGGAACCGTTCAAACGATCCAGGCGGGTGCCGGCGCGCTCCGCGAGCGGCGAGGCGGCGCGGGCGAGCAGGGTCTGCGCACGCGGAGAGAGCAGGACGAGCCCGAAGAACACCATGAGCGCCGCGGCAGCCCGGCTGACCTGCTCGCCGTCGATGCCCGCGAGACGGCCGAAGGCGGTCACCGCCACGCCGGCGAGCGTGAAGGAGAGCGTCAGCCCCGCGGCCAGCATCACCGGGCCGAAGCGGCTGCCCTGGAAGGCGGCGGCGATGACGATCGGCAGCAGGGGAAGAACGCAGGGGTTGACGAGGGTGAGGAGGCCCGCGAGATAGGCCCAGAAGAAGGTCACGGGAAGCTCGTCGCGGAGAGGGCCGGAGTGCCGGCCCGGAGCGTATCCCGGGCCGGCCCGAGAGCATCACGAATCCGTTACAGCGCGGCCTGGAACAGCGCCTCGATGTCCGCTCGGCCGGTCTTGGCGACGACGCGCCCGACCTCCTGGCCACCCTTGAACATCACCAGCGTGGACCGCCGGGAAACCGAGAGCTGTCGGGTGAGATCACCGCCGCGATGCTCGTCCCAGTCGACCCGCATCACGGTGACCGCCCCGTAGGCGGGATTGGTCTTCATCAACGCACTCACGGTGCGTTCTTGCGCTCGGCAGGTCCCTCACCAGGAGGCGTAGAAGTCGAGCAGGAGCGCGTCGCCTCTCGCGAGCGCCTGCTCGTACACGTCCTGGCTGAACGGTACGTGAACCGGCTCGTCGGTGGCACGGAGCGCGGGCGTGACGAGCAACGTCACCGCGGCGGACAGGGCTTGGCGTCTGTTCATCAGTATTGGCTCCCCGAGGGCTCCTCGTTGCGGAGGGAAGGGTGCGCACCGGCAGGGCCGGAACGCAAGGCGCCAGTATGGACCGGAGCGCGGCCGAGGTCGAACGCCGGCGGTGATACGTGTCCCGTCGGGTCGCCGGCCGGACCCGCTCGCCGCGTGAATCGACCGCTGACAAGGGATACGATGGAGTCATGTCCCATACCCGCGCGGTCCCGCGCATTCCCGGTCTTCCCCGGACGGGGTCGGCCGCCGCGGCTCGGAGGAAGGAACGACGATGACATCCGCCTCGGCGCCATCCCGTGCCCAAGGTGAAGCCGCGCCCCGCTACGAGGGCCCGGCCGCGTGGACCGGGGCCGGCATGCGGGAGCGCGACGACTGGGTGCTGCGCTTGGGCGCGCCGGAGCGCGCGGAGCTCGACGCCGCGATGCGGGCGTCCCGGCACCTCCCGATCGAGGCGATCGGGCTCGGGGACTTCCCTCTCCCTTCGCTCGGACCGAAGCTCCTCGCGCTGCGGGACGAGCTCGTCGGGGGACGGGGCTTCGCGCTCCTGCGCGGCCTCGACATCGAGGGTCGCCCCATCGAGGAGAGCGCGCGCCTGTTCTGGGGGATCGGATCCTGGCTCGGCCGCGCCGTCTCGCAGAACGCGCAGGGCCACGTTCTCGGTCACGTCTACGACCTCGCCCGCGATACCCGGGACCCGGCCGTTCGTACCTACCAGACTACCGAGCGCCAGTTCTACCACGCGGATTCCTGCGACATCGTGGGCCTCCTCTGCCTCCGGCCCGCGAAGTGCGGGGGCGCGAGCAGCATCGTGAGCTCGGTCACCCTGTACAACGAGATGGCCCGGCGGCGCCCCGGTCTGGCGGCCCTCCTTTCCCGGTTCGTCCCCGTCGACCGGCGCGGCGAAGTCCCCGAGGGCGGGGACCCCTGGTTCCTCAACGCGGTGTTCAACCACCACGACGGACTCGTGTCCGGCTACTACGTCCGGCGCTACATCGTGTCCTCGCAGCGGCTGCACGGCGCCCCGCGCCTCACCGCTGCGCACTACGAGGCATTCGACCTCCTCGACCTCCTCGCCGAGGACCCCGACCTCCATCTCGACATGGAGCTCCGGCCCGGAGACATCCAGTTCCTCCACAACCACACCATCTTCCACGACCGCACCGCGTTCGAGGACTGGCCGGAGCCGGAGCGCAAGCGCCACCTCCTCCGACTGTGGCTGTGCCCTCCCAACGGGAGGCCCCTGCCCCCGCACTACGCGGCGCGCTGGGGCAGCGTCGCGGTCGGCGACCGGGGCGGGATCGTCTGCCCGGAAACGAAGCTGCACGCTCCTCTGACGCCCGCATAGCCGCTCTGCCCGTCCGGGGGTCCTGCTCACGATGGCGCGGAGGAGCACCCGAGGGCGCTCCTGCCCGTAGCGATGCGCCGTCACCCGGTCAGGGCTGATCAGGGCCATCTTGTCGTCTGTCATACATCGATTGATTTCAAACACAAACGAGCTTGTTCAGACTGCCGCTGGAAGACGAGGCGAATCAGTGGGATGTCTCCGACTTCGGGATGGCCCTGCAGGGCTGATGGGCTCTCTTGACCGTGCCCGGAGAATTCGAGGAGTCATGTCGATCGCCGAGCGTCTCGGGCGAAGTCGTCGTCACGCGAAGAAAGAGGCTCTGCATCGAGGAGCTACGCTGTCCCGCGGCGAACGAGGACGCCCGCGAACCCATTTGCCCTGGTCACCCGGTCGAGGTCGGTTGATCGCTTCCCGTAAACATGGAAATGTGTTTCCATGAACATGACCATCGAGCTCCCCGACGCCGCGTTCCGGCAGGCCAAGGCGCTCGCCGCCGCCCGCGGCGTGACCTTGAAACGATTCTTCACCGAAGCACTGGAGGAATGGCTCCGGCGGTGCACGAGGCCGTCGCGCACCGGCGATGTGGAACCGCCCTGGATGGTCGGCTTCGGCGCGCTGTCCGACCTGTCGGACGAGAACCGGCGCGTTCTCCATGTGATCGAGCAGGAGTTCGAGACGCTCGCCTCCGAAGATCTCCCGTGATCCTCGACACGAACGCTCTGTCCGCGTGGTCGGAGGGTTTGCAGACCATCAAGGCCCCTCTCGTCTCCGCCCCCCGCCTCGTCGTTCCGAGCGTCGTCCTCGGCGAATTCTACTTCGGCATTCGCCAGTCGCGTCATCGAAGGCGCTACGAAGAGTGGCTGCGCAGATACCTGCCTCTGGCCGAGATCGCCGCCGTCAATTCGGCAACCGCCAACGCGTATGCCGACGTCCGGCCGGGATTGAAACGAGCGGGCAGGCCGATTCCGCCGAACGACGCGTGGATCGCGGCCCTTGCCCTCCAACACTCGCTGCCGGTGTTGAGCAACGACGGACACTTCGATGCGGTCGAGGGCGTCAGGCGAATTGCCTTCTGACTCTCCCTCCTCGTCGAAGGCATACACCAGGAGGCGGGAATTGCCGGCACGCCGCACCGGGGGGGCTCGATCCCCGCAGTGGGTACGCTGCCGGGCTCGAACGCAGGAGCTTCGTCCGCCTGGTGCCGGATCAGGTCGCATTCGCGGGGTGGTGAGAACCGGACCGGGGTGGCAGCGCGAGGCGGGGCCGAGCCCCGGATACCCTTCGCGCGCATGACGACCCTTGCCGGCACGCGCGTGGCGACGGGAAGGCCGCCGGCATGACCGAGAGCGTCTCGGTACCGCTCTGGATCGCGATCGTCGCGGGCACGCTCGCGCTGTGGGCGCTGATGGAGCGCCTGCTCATCCCGAGCGTGCGCTGGTTCTTCCGCCAGAAGGTCAACCGCGTGATCGCCGAGCTCAACACGCGGCTGCAACTGCAGGTCCCGGCCTTCCACCAGACCAGACGGCGGGTCCTGATCGATCGGCTGACCTGCGACCCCGAGGTGATGGCGGCGGTGGAAGAGGAGGCGCGCCGCGCCGGCACGCCCCGGGGAGTGCTGATGCGCGAGGTGGAACGCTACGCGCGCGAGATCGTGCCCTCCTTCAACGCCTACCTCTACTTCCGCATCGGCTACCACCTCGCCCGCCGGACGGTGCGTCTCCTCTACCGGGTTCGCCTCGGATACGCGGACGACGAGGCGCTGGCGCGCATCGCGTCCGACGCGAGCGTGGTGTTCGTCATGAACCATCGCAGCAACGTGGACTACGTGATCGTCGCGTACATGGCCGCGAACCGGTCCGCGCTCAGCTACGCGGTCGGCGAGTGGGCGAGAGTCTGGCCGCTGCGGGCTCTGATCCGCTCTCTCGGGGCCTACTTCGTGCGTCGCAACTCCAGGAACCGCCTCTACCGGCGGGTGCTGGCGCGCTACGTGCAGGCGGCGACGGCGGGAGGGGTGGTGCAGGCGGTCTACCCCGAGGGGGGCCTGAGCCGGGACGGGCTCATGCGCGCGCCGAAGCTCGGACTCATCAGCTACATGGTCTCCGCCTTCGATCCCGAAGGGGGCCGCGATCTGGTCTTCGTGCCGGTGGGCATCAACTACGACCGTGTGCTGGAAGACCGTTCACTCGTCCGCTCCGGCGCTGTCGGGAAGCCGAGCCGCCGCCAGGTCGTCGCCGTCACGCTCCGATTCATCGGCCGCAACATCTGCCTCATGCTGAGGCGCCGGTGGTATCGCTTCGGCTACGCCTGCGTCAACTTCGCGGCCCCCATCTCCATGCGCGCCTACGCCGCGAGCCACCAGGTCGACTTCCGCACGAGCGAGCCTTCGGTGCGGGGTGCCGTGCTCGAACGCCTCGGAGCCGATCTCCGGGATGCGATCGAGGCCGCGATCCCGGTGCTGCCGGTCTCGGTGGTGGCGACGGTGTTCATGCGCCGGCCGGCGCTCGCCATGAGCAAGCTCGAGGTCAAGGCCCATGCCTGGTCGCTGATGGAAGCGCTCGTCGCACGCGGCGCCTACGTCCACATCCCCCACGCGGACCACGACTACGCGATCACGGTGGGACTGCGGATGCTGGTGCTGCGGCACTTCGTGCAGGAGAGCGAAGGGCTCTATCGCGCGCGCGAGCAGGAGCTGGACATGCTGCGCTACTACGCCAACTCGATCGCGCACTTCCTCGAGGCGTGACGAAGGTCCCGGTCGCGGCGTCTCCCGCTTCTGCCCGCTCGCCGCTCGAACCCCGGGGTGATCCCACGCTACAGTCCCGGAGCGGAATCAGTCGCCCGGATGACGGGTCCCCACGCCATCGGGCCGATGGGCACCGCCCACAGAGCGCCGTGAGGGCACGGAGGGGATCGCCCCGACCCACCGGGAACGGATGCTCGGCCAGCGTGGGAAAGTCCTGGCTCGAACCCCTCAGGTGCTTCCGCCGTGCAGGGGAGGCATGGTAGCGTCGCGGACGACAAGGGGCCGGCACCGGAGACGGACCCGGATGGAAGCCCTCCGCATCGACCTCTCCCGATACCCCGTCGATGCCTTCGGCAGTCCCGAACGCGGGCGGACCGACTGATTCGGGCTCCCCGCCCCCGACCCCCCCGCGAGGGCCCAAACCCCGGCGGGCCCCCAGAAAAGCACCCCCCGGGAGCCCCGCACCGCGG